>JAMCQZ010000007.1 GCA_023380305.1 Patescibacteria group bacterium | reverse complement strand
TCGGCGATGAGTTCCTGGGGATTCAAGGCTACGAAGGTGATTCCTCCGAGGATTCCAAGGATTCCTATGACAAGGAGGAGTTCGAGGAGGGTGAAACCCCGTCCCAAACTGCGGGTTTGGGACGGGGGGAAGCCGGGGTGGAGAAATGCAATTCGAGATGAAGAAGGTAAAACAAATTTGGAATTACGCAAAAAAAATACAGGCATCTAAATAATTATAATGAGATTTCTAAATAAATTACATGTCGATGTAATATTCACCAAGCCAGCGGCCGTATTGCCGCACAAGCAAGTCTTTAGCCTTGTCAGGCTCGGCCATGATCTCCATAACGATCTTTTCCATCCTTGTTACCTGGGAGCCTTTGACGAGAATCAAATCCCCTTCCTTGACGATCCGCTCGACGATCGTCTTCGCGTCATCGGAATTGTCAAAGCTATAAATGTTGTCTTTTGAAAATCCTTTCTTTCGGCTGGCCTCGGCGATAAATCTCGCTCTGTTGCCGACGGTAACGATGATGTCGGCGATCCCGGACGCTTTCTTGCCGACAGCCTCGTGGCTCTGGACCGAGTATTCACCGAGCTGGGCCATGTCTCCAAGAATCACCACCTTACGTTTGGCCGGCAAGCTTTTCAGGGCTTCCAGGGCCTCTTCGGTCGAAGCCGGAGCGGCGTTATAGGTATCGTCCAGAATCCAAGTGTCCTTTTCTCCTTTGACAAGCCTCATCCTTCCCGGCAACGGACGGTAAAGCATCAGGGCCGAGGCGATTTCCACGAGATTCATATTGAACTCGAGACCGACGGCCGCGGCCGCCAGCATGTTGTAGACGTAGCTCCGGCCGAAAATATTGGCCATTCTCACGGGCACGGCGCTGCCGCCATGTTCGATTTTGAAGGACAATCCGATCGGCCTCAAACCCTCGGCCTGGTTTTCGAAATTGACGGCCCTAATATCCGCCCCTTCCTCGAACCCGAACGTAACGACGCGGCCCCTGGTTTTCTCCTTCATATGCATGACGATCTCATCGTCGCGGTTTAAAACAGCCACGCCCTTAGCGGACAAGGCCGAAACTAATTTGGATTTTTCCCGCGCCAGCGCCTCCGGATTCTGATAAAACTCCACGTGGACCGGAACCTCGGAAATGGCCGTGATGATGGCGATGTCGGGCTTGGCGATTTTAAGCAGGTATTCGATGTCTCCGGGCTTGTTGGCGCCGTATTCGAGAACCAGCACTTCGGGATAGTCGCTCCGCGTCTTCAAAAGACCCTTGATTCCGGAAAAAACCACTTTGATCCAAAATCCGATCTTATTTTTACTGTCTTCGCGATAATAGTCGTAATCGCCGAGGATGGTGAGCGGCAAGCCCAATTCGTTGTTCAAATTGCCCTGGTTCGCCCGGACGCTCTTCTTGGTCTTTAAGACCGCCAAAACCGCTTCTTTGGTGGAACTTTTGCCGACGCTGCCGGTGATGCCGACGATCCGCGGCTTGTATTTTTTGAGAGTCGATTTGGCGATTCTCCTCAAGACGATTTCCAAAAATTTTAAAAGCGTTTTTTTCATTTTAGAATCGGCTCCGGAAAAATCCGGCTGGCCGAGATAAACCATTTTAGCTAATTTATGGCTTCCGGTCTATCCGGCGCCACTTCGTAATAACGGAGGATAAAATCCGCGAGCTCCCGGAAGGCCGGGATGATCGTCTGGCCGGCGAGCGGCGCGCCCGCAGCCCTATCCATCCTTATCAAAACCATGAATTTCGGATCGGAGGCCGGCGCGAAGCCGATATAGGTGTTGATCACGTCTTCGGTGTATCCGCCGTGGACCAGGTCTGGAATGAAAGCGGTGCCGGTCTTTCCGGCCACGGTGTAGCCGCTGATCGTCGCCACTTTGCCGTTGTCGACGGCCGTCACAAGCATATTTGTCACCTTTTTGGCGGTTTCCTCGGAAACCGAACGGCCTATTTCCTGCGGCTCGGCTTTAACGACGTGCGGCCGCATCATCACGCCCTTGTTGGCGATCGAGGCGATCGAAGCCCAAAGCCGTATCGGCGCTACAGCGATGCCGCTGCCGAAAGAAGCCGTGGCGTAATTGGCGTCGCCGCCGTTTTTCAAATTCTTGGTGTCGCTCGTCCGCTCTCCCGGAAGATCAATCCCGGTTTTTTCGTTGAAACCGAATTTTTCGATGTAATTCCAAAAAGTCTTTTTGCCCATCTGTCGCATGACAAAGATGCTTCCGGTATTCAACGATTTTTCGATCACGCCGGCCATGGTCATCGTGCCGTGCGCTTTATGGTCCCAGTTCTCGATGGTGTATCCGTCGACGACAACCGACCCGTTGTCGTAATAGGTCGTCTGCGGCGAGACTTTTCCGGAATCTATGCCCGCGGCCATGGTAACGATTTTGAAGATGGAACCCGGTTCGTAAACCTCCTGGACCGATTTGTTGAGATAGCTCCCCATAGGAGAGGCGCCGTAGTTGTTCGGATCGAAATTGTCCGTTCCGGCCATGGCCCAGATTTCCCCTGTTTTCGGATCGCCGACAATAACGAGCCCTTTTTCGGCTTTGTAGGTCGAAACCAGTTTGGCAAGCGTTTTTTCCGCCTGTGATTCGACGTTCGGCTCGATGGTCAGTTGGATGTCCTCGCCGTTCTCGGCGCCCGTCCATTTTCCGGAAGCGGCATCGTTCGTTGCCCCGACCAGAGCTTCGTTATAAAAAGCCTCTACCCCGTATTGGCCGGCGCGATCGCGCACAAATCCCAAAACATGCGACGCGAGCGTCCCATACGGATAGAATCTTGTTTCCGCCATTTCCACCCGGATGCCTTTGATCTTCAAGCGTTTCACCTCTTTAGCGACGATCTCGGGCGCTTTCTTCAAAATCATGGCGTAGGAACTTCCGGAATTCCCGATCTTCGCCAAAACCTCTTTTTGGGGCATTCCGAGGACCGAAGCCAGAATTTCGGCGGCTTCATCCGCGTCTTCGATGTCTTTCGGAACCGCCACGATATTCTCATATTCCTTCTTGATGGCGGCCGGCATCAGATTGCCGTTCTTGTCCGTAAAAAAAATGTCGCCCCTTTCGGGATCGACCAAGTCGGCTCCGGCTCGCAGATCCTCGGCTTTCGCCAAATACTGCCGGCCGTTTTCTATCTGCAGGTTATAAAAACGAAGGCCCAAGCTCATATAAGCCAGGGAAAATATCAAGATGACTATTGCAAAGCGAACACCCATTGCGGATTTCTGTCTTTAATCAACCCTTTTTCGGAAGCGATCCTGTCGATGCTCTCGGCGTCGACGGCGTTCATGATGCGGCCCTTCAGCTCGGCATTCACGAGCTGGGCCTCGTCGATTTCGTTCTTCAGCTTCTTGGCCTCAAATCTGAAGCTTTCCGCTTTCGAACAAAGGCTGATGCTCGCAACAACGGAAACAAAAAGCATAACAACCAAAACGGCGTTTAGGCCCCGTAACGGATTCGTGTTTTTGTTCGGTTGGATGATGGTCATTTTTTTAAATAATGCGGATTGCTCTCAGCTTAGCTGAACGGCTTCTGGGATTCTCCCTGATTTCCCGGAGGGTCGGACCGAGCGGTTTCTTGAAAAGCAATTCCGCTTTCCCCTCCTTGGCCTGTTTTTTAAAAATCTCCTTGACGATCTTGTCTTCCAACGACTGGAAAGTGATCACGGCCACCCGGCCTCCAGGCTTCACGACATCGGTCGTGGCTTCGAGGATGCGGTTCAGATTCTCGAGCTCGCGGTTGATGTAAATCCGGAATCCGAGAAAGGCCCTTGTCCCCACATTAAGACGTCCGGCTTCGTATCTTCCGGGGACCGCTTTTTGCAAAACCTCCACCAGTTCCCCGGTCGTTTCAACCGGATGTTTCCTCTCCGCTTCGAAAATGGCTTTGGCCATCGGCCGGCTGTATCGCTCGCCGGTCAGCTTCAATATCTCGAAGATCTCTTTTTCGGACAGCCTCTTCAAAACCTTGTAGAGCGGCTCTTCCTCGTCGCTGTAGGTCATGAGCAAGGGCTCGTCCTTCTGAAAGCTGAACCCCCGGCCGGCCTCAAGTTCTCCGGATGAAAATCCGAGATCAAGGAGCAAGCCGTCGGCTTTCTCCCCGCGAAGCAGTTCCGGAATCCCGGCGAAGTTTACGTTTTCCACCCTCACCCGGTGGTCATCCTTGAATTCCTCGCGCAGTCGTTCGGCGTTTAGCTTGTTCCAATCAATCGCCAGGTATTTTCCGGTCGGACCGATTTTTGAAAGAATAACTTTCATATGGCCGGCTTCTCCGGCTGTGCCATCGACGAAGAACTCTCCTGGCTGCGGATCCAAGGCATCGATCGTCTCGTTTAAAAGAACTGGAATGTGCGTCCGTGTCGACGCCCGTGAATCGCTTTGCTCTTCGGTGTTTTTGTTTTTGGTTGAATCCATTTTTTTCGACCTTTGTTCCGAATTAACCAATCGCTTCACAGGCTCCGGCGGACTTGCTCCTTAAAGCCCGCCGAAACCTATATCCCCAAATCCCTTAAATGTTCGGCTATTTCCTCGGAAGCGCCTTCGGTCCTCTTCTTGTAGGCAGACCAGACTTCCGAATCCCATATTTCAATCCTGTTATACAAACCCGTCACCACCGCCTCTTTTTTGAGATCGGCGTATTTCCGCAAATAATCCGGAATGAGCACGCGGCCCTGGGTGTCGAAATCGCATTCGGCCGCTCCGGCGAGCATCAAACGGACAAAGGCCCGCGAGTCCGCCTGGGTCAAAGGCAAAGCCATAAGCTTTTGCGCCAAGACTTCCCAATCCTTCGAGGTGAAAACAAAAAGGCAGCGATCCAATCCCCGAGTGATGATGGCGCCGCCCGATAACTGACTTCTGAACTTGGCCGGTATGGCCAGCCGAGATTTCGTATCCAGATTGTGCTGATATTCCCCGATAAACATTTGGCTTTTGGATAAAACCTTGGTTATCCACTTTTCCCCACTTTTATACCATTTTACTCCACACCCTCCCCAAGGTCAAAGTGTGCATAACTCAATGCTCTCGGACGCCCCGGGGTTTGGGCCGTTCTGTCTCAAAAACTCGGCTGATTGTTTGTCCACAGGCCCCGGAAACTGGGCTCTCCATTGTGGACAACCAAAAAAGCGGGCTATCCCCGCTTTTTTGGTTTATTAGTTTCAGTCGGTTTTAGGCGAAGGCTTTTTCCAACTCCGGCACAATCTGTTTTTTCCGCGACATCACTCCCGGAAGATAAACCGAGTTGTTTTCCGGCTTGACGCCGAAAGCCTTTTCAACGATCCCCTCGTCTCCGGCGAAGAAAAGTCTGGTGCCGGCTTTCATGATATCCGTCACCATGAAAAACACTGCTTCGTATCCATTCTGTTTCAAGGATTGGAGGCCGGCGATGATCTCGTCTGCTTTGGATTCGATCCCCGCGGATTCGACGACTTCAATTTGGCCGATGCCGATCTTTTTTCCATGGAAATCGAAATCCTTGAAATCCGAAACAATAATCTCTTGGATGCTCCGGCCGTCGATGTCGGCGTTTTTCGTTTTTAAAGCCACTCCGAAAGCGATTACGTCTTCGATGCCAGCAACGGCCGCCAATTCGGCGGCAATAGCCTTATCTTCCTCGGTCGTCGTCGGCGACTTGAAAACGACCGTGTCCGAAAGAATGGCCGAAAGCAGAAGCCCGGCCCAGCTCGGATTAGCTTTCACTTCTCCCCTATGCTGTTTGGCGATGATGGTGGCTGTGCAGCCGACCGGCTCGGAATGGAAATAGATCGGGCTCGCGTAATCAAAATTGATTTTATGATGGTCGATGATCTCGACGATCTCCGCCTTATCCCAACCGTCCGCCATCTGGGTCGCTTCGTTGTGATCAACGCACACAATCTTCTTTTCTTCGGCGTTCTCGAGGATCTGCGGCGCCGGCGTTTTGAAGAAATCCAAAGCGTAGGCCGTTTCCTTATTGATCTCCCCGAGCCTCGCGGGAATATATCCCTTGATTCCGGCGTAGACTATGGCCGAACAGACGCTGTCCGTATCCGGACTTTTGTGGCCGATCACATAAATCTCGTTCATAAAAACATTATAGCCGCACCTCTTCGAAAAAACCAAGACCGCGACCGGATACGAAAAAATAACGTCCCGCGCTTCCTCCGAAGTCCGCTAAGCCTCTTCTGTTTTGTGTCTCTTGGGAAGCGTGGTGAGATACGCCGGCACGATCAAACCGAAAAGTCCGCCGAGGAAAAGCGTCATCAGAATATCGAACACCCAGATGACGACGTAGGCCGATTCCGGCCAGAGATTCTTGGCTTTCAAGATCCGCCAGGAAAGATAAGCGATACCGAGGAGATAGACCGCGCTCGCAATCATCGAAACGTTGGTTTCGAGCGAAATAACCGGAGTCTTAACGAAATACACCCACAGTTCCCCGAGGCCCAAGAGCAAAGCTCCGACGCCGAGCATCAGAACAATGTAGCTGAAATAGAATCCAACCGCCTGCAACGGCGTCCGCTTGTGTGCCAGGTCGTTCAGCCTGTAGAAAAACCTGTGAAGCCACAGCAAATCTTCCTTGAGGTTTGATCTGAAACCCTCTTCTTTCATAAGCTCGTCAACCGCGTTTCCGGCAAATCCTAAGCTCACGATCAGAAGCACGAGCACGAGTCCCGGCAGACTGCCGCCGACAATAGTGAGCACCGCGAGCACCAGGGAGCCGTAGAAAAGCAGTTGGATGTCGTTCTTGAGATGAACTGTTTTCATCCGCCGCACCTGGTTGCCGAAAAAGACATAGGCAACGCCGATGGCGATCGTGAAAATCGCGGCCACCGGGTCGATGGAAACGGCTATTTTTTCCACTCCCGGCAATTTGGCGTAGGTGGCGACGGCGACCGCCGCGTAAGCGGCGATGATGAGCCAGCCGGCTACCACGGAAAACCAACCCGCGAATTTGACGCGTTGTTGAAACATCTTCTTTTTGTTTTCTTCCATAAAGAAATTATAACGCTAAACTAGCTAACGCAATAATTCTAACAACTTCTCATGGGGAATCTCCTTTTCTAACAAAAATTCTGCTATATTCTGCACGATCTCTCTTTTAACCTCGACATGCCTTGGAATAGTGGTTTTATGTCCGTTATGGACGCACTTCGCCAGATCATGCTTGGCGCCGTGTTCTACGACAAACCCCAGCTTACCTAAAGCTTTTATCAGTTTTTTAGACTTACATGGAAAACTAAAGTCTCCCATTTATTAATTGGCTGTTAAAACAAAAGCGTTAGTTTTTAAATATTTCTCTGGAATATGAATATTTAATTCCGAACGCACGTTTTCCGGCGGCAAAAAAATGGGCATATAGGGCTGATAGCTCTCGGGTATTTCATAATAAGTATATAAAGCATCGTTTACTTGGGTGAAAAGATCTTGCCCTGTTTCAGCTTGCGTTACACAACCAGGAACATTATCAACAAACGCAATATAACCGCCGTCCGCGGATTTTTTCAAAGACACCTGAAGCTCTTGGGGTAATCTCCATTTATAAGCCGCCAATGCTTGAGGGATAACCTCGGTTTTATGGAAGAAAAACATTGTTTAAAGTATAGCACAAATTAGCATACAATTACACTTCTTAGAGCTTATGTCAAATTACATTCTTATGTATTCGGTCCAGTTCTTGTAAAGCTCTCGCGTGGCCCGGATGTCGCCGACGTTGTATTTGGCGATGTCCAGGAATTTCTTTTCTTTGAAAAGCCGGCCGACGTCGTCTCCGGTTACGCCCTGGGCCTTAGGGCTTTCGATGCCAAAGGCCCGGCTCCACAGATGAAGATTCCCCTTTTTCCTAACCGCTCCGTAAAAAGTGAGTTGGTCTAAGAGATCGATATGGACCGCCCCGAACTTCTGGCTCGAAACATAGCGGTTCGACATCAAATCCTTAGTCGGTTTGATTTTATTAATAGCCGAACGGACCATTAGAAACGGCGCGTCGAACGCCCGGCCATTGAAAGTAACAAACTCATCGTATTTCGAAGCCGCTTCCCAAAAAGCTTGGAGCATCTCCGCTTCGGTCATCTGCTTGAACTTAATGCCGTCGGATTCTTCATCTTTATTCTCTTGCCCCGGAGCCTGGTAATAGACAGCGCCTTTGTTCTGGTCGTAATCAAGCATACCAATGGCAACCACCTCGCCCGTCAACGGAGAAAATCCAAGTCCGGCTTTAAGCTCCTCGAGCGCCACTTCGTATTCCTCTTCTCCGACAGATTCTTTTTTAAGCCAACGGGTTAATGATTCCTTAGTGGTCTCATCCAAAGTATCGTAATTTTCCCCTACTGTTTCTATATCAAAGATTAGTTTAGACATCGTATTAAAAACATTTATTTATTGCCACGCTCAGTAATTTCCTTATTTCTAAAGACACATCTTCTAAATCGCTAATTTCCATTAACTCAGTTACCATTTTCGCTAGATTGACTTTAGTTCCGTTAAATCTTCCAAGCTGCCCCGCCCAAGTTTCTTTATTTTTGTTAACTTGACATAAAAAAGATTTAATTTCTTTATCTATATTTGTTTCATCTAGCCCAGTAATCTTTTTTAGTATCCTTTTAGGATAAAAATATTCAATCGCTTCTTTACTTAACTGTATAACTCTTTCTCCTTCATCTTTAAGTATCTCTTTGGCTTTATTAACAAAAGATGAGTCTCTCTTCCCATCAAGTAAAACACAAATTTTATCCTTATATACAGGAATATAGCTTGATGTTTTTAGCATTTGTTCAATAGCTTCAGCCGCGATAGGGACCTTGCTGTCTCCCTCAGCAAAATGAATTGCAATGTTTTTATTCATATCACCAATAAAGTTAGAGACTTTTTGTAAAAAAATAGCATCACTGGCACCTTCTACCACGATAATATTTGAGGGAAAAAATAAGTCCTCTGGAGAACTCCCTAAAAGACTAAAAACTATTTCTTGTAACTCTTTTTCATTTTGCACTTTGCGAATGGTTGTTTGATCATCTTTTTTTTGAACTATAGAATTATTTCTAAAATCTTCTCTATCTATAAATAAATGGGAGTGCGTCGAAATAAATATCTTTTTTTGAGGAAGGCCCTCCTTGCCTTGGCTGGCTAATTGAAACAAAAACATTAATTTCTTTTGAGTTTTAGGCTCTAGAGATATCTCGGGCTCATCAATAAGTAATACTTTAAGTCTATTATCAAATATTCTTACTAAAATCGACAATATTGCACGGGATCCAGATCCTTGTTGCGCCGGCAATCGATCATCAATAAGTACCTTTGGTGTCTCATATCTTCTTTCGGGATTCTCGATAATTTCTATGTGCCCGAAATATTTATTATGCCATTTTAATAAGGCGCTCCTTGCTGAATTGTCTAATGCGGCTAACTCTCGAATTGGATCAAAATTCGGTAATTCTGATGTACTCGAATCTTTAACACGACGCCTTTGATTAAGAGACGCTTCTAACTCTTTATAAGTATCGGCCATACTTTGCATGTTATTACTAACGTCAAATCTTCGGGGAGGAATATAATCACTGGCTGTGGCCCCATCAGTCTTATATTGTTGATTTATAAATTCTAAAATATTACTTTTACCGCTATTATTCGGGCCTATTAGAATATTAAGATAGTTATTGGGTATTTTAAGCCCCTCTCGCAAGCTTTTTGTCGTCTGATCTACTACTATTTCCTGAGAATCAAATATCGGCATTGTTTTACTCTAAATATTTTCTCTTTTTCAGCCTTTCCGGCAAATAATCCTGATCGACCGGTTCCTTATATTTTGGATTATATTTATAACCTTTACCATAGCCGATTTCCTTCATTAGTTTGGTCGGCGCGTTCCGCAGATGAAGCGGCACGCCTTCATTCGGCATTTCCTCGATATCCCTCTCTACTTTACCGTAAGCAACATATAATTCATTGCTTTTCTTGGCTTTGGCCATATAAACAACGGCTTCAGCCAAAGAAAGATTGCACTCGGGCATACCGATAAAGTGGGCAGTCTCGTAAGCGGCGACAGCTAAGAGCATGGCGTTTGGGTTCGCCAAGCCAATGTCTTCCGACGCGAATCTTATAAGCCGCCTTGCCACAAACAATGGGTCTTCTCCGGCTTCGAGCATCCTTCCCAGCCAATACAGGCTCGCGTCCGCGTCGCTCCCCCTCATCGATTTATGGAGCGCCGAAATAATATTGTAATGTTCTTCGCCCTTGCGGTCGTAGAGCAGATGAGTTTTCTGCAGCGCTTCGCGGATCAGCTCGTCGTCGAGTTTAATCGGTTTCAATCCTTTCTTTGTCTTCGACATCGAAGGCTTGGCCGATTTTACCGCCAACTCCAAGGCATTCAAGGCGGTGCGGGCGTCGCCGTCCGAAACCGAAGCCAAGAATTTCAGCGACTCCTCGGAAATGTCTATTTTCAAATTACCAAATCCCCGCTCCTTATCGGACAAAGCTTTTTTCAAAATAACTTCGATATCTTCCGGTTCCAGGGCTTTCAAAACAAAGACCCGACTTCGCGAAAGCAAGGCGGAATTGACCTCGAATGAAGGATTCTCGGTGGTGGCGCCGATTAAAATAATCGTGCCGCTTTCCACGTGCGGCAAAAAAGCATCTTGCTGGGCTTTGTTGAAACGATGGATCTCGTCGACGAAAAGAATGGTCTTCTTGGCTTTGTTCCGCAAACGATCCCTGGCCTCGGCAATAATGTCCCGGATTTCCTTAACGCTTCCGGCCGCGGCCGAGAACTGGACAAAATGAGCCTTGGTCATTTTGGCGATAATCCGGGCAAGAGTTGTCTTGCCGCAACCAGGCGGACCCCAAAAGATCATCGAAGGAATCTCATCCGCCTCGATCGCCTTCCTGAGCATTTTGCCGACGCCGACAATCGCATCCTGGCCCACAAAATCCTCCAAAGTCTCCGGCCTCATCCGGTCGGCCAAAGGGGCTTTTTCTTTCAAAGATTTCTCCTCAGTTTCCATGAATAAATCTGCCACAGCCCCATTCTATCACAAAATCAAAACCCCTTTACGAGGGGTTTTGGATATCCAATAATCTGACGTATTTGGCCAATCTTTCGGGCTTGGACGGGCTGCCGATCTTTATTCCCTCGGCTCCGACCGCCCAGGCGATATCGGCAATAAAATCGTCCATAGTTTCACCGCTCCGGTGCGAAATAATGACCGCCCAGCCGTAATCGCGGCAACGCCGGATCGCTTCGAGCGTTTCGGTGAGCGACCCGATCTGGTTCGGTTTGACGATCATGCCGTTTATCGCCTGCTTCTCGTAAGCCAGGGCCATGCGTTCGACGTTCGTCGTCGTTAAGTCGTCGCCGACAATCATCGTGTTTTCACCGATCAAAGTCTCCAATTTCCGAAAATCGTCGAAATCCTCTTCGGAAAAAGGATCCTCGATATAGGCGATGTCGAAATCCGCCTTGATCTTTTTGTAAAATCCGAAAAGCTCTTCCGTCGGTCTTTTGACGTCGCTCGCGGCCGCGTCCAGGCCGAAATCAACCACGGATTCGTAACCGAGTTTCTTGACCGCTTCTTTCATTATTTCAAACGGCTCGGCGTTGTCCTTAAAATCGGGCGCGAAACCTCCCTCGTCGCCGATCTTCGATTCGCCGTTGAAACGGTTTTTCAGCTCCTCGTACACGGCTCGGATAATCTTCAGGCTTTCCATAAAATTGTCCGTCCGGGGAATAAGCATATATTCCTGAAAATCGAGGTTGTTTTTGGCGTGCATTCCGCCGTTGATGATATTCGCCAGAATCTTCGGCGTGCTTTTCGGGCTGTCGCCGTAATTCTCGCGGATGTATTCCCAAAAAGGCATTTCTACGTCTTTGGCTCTCGCCCTGGCAGCGGCGATGGAAACTCCCAAAATAACGTTCGCGCCGAGCTTGGATTTATTTTTGGTTCCGTCAAGCTTGATCAGTTTTTCGTCGAGCTCTTTTTGAAAATTGAATCCGAAGCCCCGGAGCTTCGGCAAGACGATCGTTTCGATATTTTTGACGGCGTCGGCGACGGAAATATAGACAGCTTCGTGGGTTCCTTTGCTTTTTCCTTGAGGCACGCCGCAGGTTCCGGAAGCGCCCGATTCCAAAACAACGCTCGTCTCGATCGTTTCTTCCCCCCGCGAATCCAAGATGGATCTCGCGCCGACGCTCGCGATTTTACTTTCTTTTTCGCTCAAAAGCATTGATTTTTGCCATAGTCTTCAAAACAGAGTCGGGATTCAGAGAAATGCTTTGAATTCCTTGTTTGACGAGGAACAACGCGAACTCCGGAAAATCCGAAGGAGCCTGGCCGCAGATGCCGATGTATTTGTGAAGAATGTTACAGCGTCTGATGACGTGATCGATCAATATTTTCACGGATTCGTCGTTTTCATTAGCGATGCCCCGCAAAAGCTCGCCAGCGTCGCGATCAATACCCACGGTCAACTGGGTCAAGTCGTTACTGCCGATGCTCATGCCGTCGAAAACTTTGAGGAAATCGTCGGCCAAAAGCGCGTTCGAAGGAATCTCGCACATGACATAGATTTTCACTCCGGGGTTCCCCAGGAATTTTCCGCGCCGCAAGCCATTCTGCTGAATCAGTTTGACGACTTTCCGTCCTTCATCGACGGTGCGGCAGAAAGGAACCATCACCGAAACGTTTACGAGTCCCATTTCTTCGCGGACTTTTTTGATGGCTTTCACCTCTAAAGCGAAAGCCTGAGCAAAGTTCGGGTGATAATAGCGGGAGGCGCCGCGCCAACCGATCATCGGGTTCTCCTCTTTCGGCTCGTAGAGTTCTCCTCCGACAAGCGAACGGTATTCATTCGTCTTGAAATCGGAAAAACGCACGATGACTTCTTTCGGATAAAAAGCGGCGGCGATTTTGCCTATACCGAAAGCCAGGTTGTCTATGTAAAATTGCGGCTTGTCCGGCCAGGCGATAGTTTTCTGGTCGATTTTCTTGACGATGACTTTTATTTTTGGATCAGCGCTCTTTTTCAGATTTTCGTAATTGATGAGCGCCATCGGATGAATGCCGATGTCCGAAGCGATAATAAACTCCTCGCGGCAAAGGCCGACGCCGTCGTTCGGCAAAAAGCTCAATCCGAAAGCCTGGCCGGGTTCGCCGACGTTCATCATAATTTTCGTTTTCGGCTTACGAATCTTGGAAACGTCTATTCTCTTTATTTTGAAAGGCACGAGCCCCTGATAGACCCGGCCGGTTTCGCCTCCGGAACAATCGACGGTTACCGGCTCTCCGGATTTAATAACCGCGGTGGCGTTGCCCGTGCCGACAACGCAAGGAATGCCGAGCTCGCGAGAAACAATGGCCGCGTGGGCTGTCCGGCCGCCGGCGTCGGTAACAATGGCCGAGGCGAGTTTCATGGCTGGCACCCAATCCGGGTCGGTCATCCTCGTAACCAAAACCTCTCCCTCCTTGAATTCGGTGATCTCCTTAACGCTTTTGATGACATGGGCCTTGCCCTGGCCAATTTTGGCGCCGACGCTCAAACCGGAAACGAGCGTGGTCGGTTTTTTCGAACGATCAATCTCGTACTCCTCGAGCATACCCACGGCCTTGCGACTCTCAACCGTCTCCGGCCTTGCCTGGACCATGTAAAGCTTGCCGGTTAGGCCGTCTTTGGCCCATTCCGAATCCATCGGCCGGCCGTAATGCTTCTCGATGAGAACCGACCATTTGGCGAGTGTCAGAATTTCCGCGTCGGTCAAAACAAACTTCTGGCGTTCCGGCGCCGAAGTCGGCACGTCCTTGGTGAGCACGTTCCCCTTGCCATAAATAAGCTTGCTTTCTTTGGCGCCCAAAACTTTCCCGATGACAGGCTTGAAACCTTTTTTTAAAGTGGTTTCGAAAACGTAATACTGGTCCGGCGTCACGCGTCCTTTGACCACGTTTTCCCCCAAACCCCAACTGCCATTGATCAAAACCACGTCTGGAAATCCGGTCTCGGTATCGATGGAAAACATCACTCCGGCGGCGGCCAGATCGGACCGCACCATCTGCTGGACACCCGAAGACAGGGCGATCTTCAGATGGTCGAACTTCATCTGTTCGCGATAGAAAATGGCCCGATCGGTGAAAAGCGATTGCATCGAAAGCCTGATCGATTTCAAAAGCTCTTCTTCTCCGCGCACGTTCAGGTAGGTTTCCATCTGGCCGGCGAAGCTGGCTGTCGGCGCGTCCTCGGCCGTGGCGCTCGAACGCACGGCGACGGAGATGTTCGGCTCCTTGAATTTACGGCCGAGCTTGCGGTAAGCGGCAACAAGCTCCTTCCTTAAATCTTCGGGAATTTCTTTGGTGAGAAAAGCGTCGCGGATGATTTTTCCGCGCTTAGCCAGATCTTTGATGTTTTTGACGTCCACATTTTTCAAAGTCGTACGGATCAGCTCTTCCAATCCGGTTTCTTTGATGAAATAACGGTAGGCCTCGGAAGTCATGGCAAAACCGTAGGGCACGTTCACCCCTTTCGGCGAAAGATATTTGATCATCTCGCCCAGAGAGGCGTTTTTGCCGCCGACGAGCGGCACGTCCTTCATGGTTATCCTGTCGAACCAGAGAATAAACGGTTTTTGCTTTGTCATTTTTTTATTGTTTGATAGCGACGACAAGATCGGCCACGTTGGAACCGGTGGGGCCCGTCAGGATCTGACTTCCGGTCTTTACGAAGAAACCGAAAGAATCGTTTCTGTCGAGGTATTCCTCGAGATTCAAGCCTTTTTCCGCGGCGCGACTTTTCACAATTATATCACAGATGGCGCCGGCGGACTCGGTGTTGTCTTTGCCGTCCGAAGCCAAAGCAAGAATCAATTCGCCTTCTTCGATGAAACGCAAAGCGCTCAAAGCAAGCTCCTGGTTACGGCCGCCCTGGCCGTCGCCCTTAACGACGACAACGGTCTCTCCGCCATAAAGAAGAGCTGTCTTCGGGGCTTCGCCGTGGAGCGTCTCGCTGATTTTCCTGCCGGACTCGGCCGCTTCGCCGTCCATGGTGTCCGTCATGATCTCCGCCTCGAATCCCAGTTCCTCGGCCTTCTTCGCCATCGCCTCCAGGGCGACGCCGTTTGAAACAATCAAAATATTCAAGACGTTCGCAAAATATCTGTCGTCCTTCGGAGTTTCCATCAACCCGCCCTCGTCCAGGCCGCATCCCAGCCTGATGCCGTATCGTCTGAATACTTCTTCGGCGTCTTCAATGGAAGTCGTGTCTTTGACCGTCGGACCGGAGGCGACAAACTCGATGGCGTCTCCGGGGACGTCGGAAAAAATCAGAGAAACCGCCTTGGCCGGATAAGCCGCTTTGGCCAGATTGCCGCCGCGAACCGCCGAAATATGTTTCCTGATGGTGTTGATTTCCCTGATGCCGGCTCCCTCCCGAAAAAGCTTTTTGATAATTTCCTTTTCCTTCTCCACGCTAAAATCGCGAGGGTCGGAAAGTAGAGCCGAACCGCCGCCGGAAACGGCGAAAATGACAAAATCGTCCTCGCCAAGGTTCTCCAAAAAATTCCTTATTTTTTCCGAATTCTCGGCGTTCTTCTCCGACGGGAAGGGGTGGTCGCCGACCAAAATCTCGATTCCGGGAATTTCCCCGGGCTTGATGTCGTAAGCGAACCCGCCGCTCAATCTGTCTCCCAGAATATTTTTTAAAGCTCCGGCGGCGGCCAACGCGCACTTACCGACGGCGACGACAAAAATCCTTTTGAAATCAGCAAGCGGAATCCTGATGTTTTTGAAAAACAAGTCAGCGTCCCTCAAAAGCACGTTCCGTTTAACCGCTTCTCCGGTATCGATGGCGTTAAGGCCCGCTTCGGCGATCAGTAGTCCGGCCTTCCTCAAATCATTTTCGGCAAGATCGTTGAAGTTGGATATTTTCACTGATTTATTTGGGCAACTCGCAACCGCTCAAGCGGCTTAATTCTTCAAGGGGCACGGTCCCCGTAATCCGCTCTCCCCCGAGGCCGGTCCAGGTCGGCACGGCCGAAATATTTTCTTCGACGCACTTTTCCGGATGGACGTCGCAACCGACGTAATTGATGTATCTGAAAGCGTCTTTGAACATCGCTTTCTGTTCGGCGCAATGCGGGCAGGTCGACGTGCCGTACATTGTCCAACCCTTGACGGCAAGACACTTCGCGAAATCGGAGTATTTGAGATCAGGATTCTCCGGGAAAAAACTTTCAATCAGCATGACGGCGCCGACGATGACAACGAGAATCATAACGATCGGCCAAATTTGTTTTTTGCTCATTTTGTTTGTTTATTTATTCTCCGCAACAATCCACCAATTTATTGACGATGTCTTCGAGCCTCCAAGGCTCATCCTTCTTGGCGACTTCTTTGGCTTCGGCGACGCTCACCACCTTCAACCGGATCGCCCAAAACATCGAATAAAGCTTATAGGCGTAATCGAAAACCTCTTTCGCCTCTTCGGGTTTATTGTCGGTTTGGGCCTTGGTGCCGACCTCGATTAAACGCATGGAAGCCGCCAGGAGATGCTTGGAGATGCACCAGGCTTCACCCTCTTTCTTGTCTATCATCTTCGCGAGAAGTTTTTTCCGCATTTCCCGCACCTCGTTCACCATGTCGAAATACTCTTTCTTGCCGGTCTTTTCGGCGGTGAAATAAAAGTGCTCCTCGAGACTGATGAGGTTCATGACGGCGATGCTCAAATCCTCGTCGGAGGACAAATCCAGGGTCCCTCCGGCTTTCAAAGCTTCGATCTTTTTCAATAAATCCTCAAAATTGACTGGCGTTCCATTCATAAAAGCATTCTAACGCATTTCGACCAAAACCCGAAATTAAAGGACGAAAAGCAACACGCCCAAGCCGATCAAGCAAAGACCCGTGATAATTTTGAACGTCCTCGTTTTAGCCTTGCGCCATTCGTCCAACTTCCGGACAAGAGTTTTATCCGAAGCGGCGAAAAGGAGAGCCACTAAAGGAATTATAAAAATCGTGTTGTAAACAAGGAGATAGCGAAAACCCGCAAGGAACGTCGCTTTATCGTGGAGCAGGGCCAGCACCACGAGATACGGGCCGCCGGTGCAGGGAAATTCGGTGAGGCCCACCAGAACTCCCAAAAGCAAAGCCGCGGTTTCCGATCCCCTCTCGATGAGTTTGGCGATCGATGGCTTCGCTTTCGCGGGAATCCGCAACTTTATCGGAAAAAACGGGACGATCTCCGGCAATACCTCGAGCAGGCCGAAAATTATCAGAGCAATCGCGCCGAAGCGGGACATGAATCGAGGAACGCCGAAAAGGGCGAACGCCTTCAAGAGACCGAGGCCGATCGAAAGATAAACCGCAAAAATGGCGGCGATGAAAATGGCGCCTATCCTCAATATCCGCTTTCTCTCGATGGTCTCGAGACTCAAAAGA
Organism: Patescibacteria group bacterium; assembly: GCA_023380305.1. GTDB lineage: Bacteria > Patescibacteriota > Minisyncoccia > UBA6257 > Colwellbacteraceae > JAMCQZ01. The sequence continues at coordinate 18,601 of JAMCQZ010000007.1, read as the reverse complement.
AATCCTATGGTCAAAAGCAGGACGGAAAAGGCGCACGGGTTTATCGAATCGAGGATGCCGGCAAAACAGATGATCGAAAAGAGCTCGGCCGGAGAACAGCTGACCGCCTGGGACAAAGAATAATGCGCCAGCTTGGTTTTTGCGACGGCAAACCCGACGATAAGCAGGATAACGACGGCCGTCCAAATCCAAAATTTCTTAGACATTGAATCATTATATCCCGAACGAATCTCTTTGAAAACTTGGCCGAAAACCGAGAAAAATCCGGTATGGCGCCGCAAACTAGAGAAAAAAAGCCGGCTGTTTTTTTGATTTGACGCCGAACGGAAATCGGACTTTTAATATGGATGAAAAAGGAAATCTTTAAGATGACGATGACGGCGAAACCTTCCGCCGTGGAGGCGTTTTATACAATGTGGGCGCTACTGGATTCGGACCAGTGACCTTACGAATGTGAATCGTACGCTCTAACCAACTGAGCTAAGCGCCCGGACATCAACGATATAAAGATAAACCAAAAACCGGCTTTTTTGAAGAGCCGGTTTTTGATTGTTGCAAGCGACGGAATCTACTGCAATTCGGCGGTCGCGCCGACTTCTTCCAGTTTCTTTTTGAGTTCGTCAGCCTCTTCTTTCTTCAAGCCCTCCTTGACGACCTTCGGGGCGGCGTCGACCAAATCCTTGGCCTCCTTGAGTCCAAGACCGGTCGCTTCCCGCACGACTTTGATGACGTTGATCTTCTGGTCGCCGGAAGCCTTAAGAAGAACATTGAAAGACGTCTTCTCTTCGACGGCGCCAGCGGCGCCAGCGGCGGCCACCGGAGCGGCGGCGGAAACGCCGAACTTCTCCTCGAGAGCCTTCACCAATTCCGAAAGCTCCAAGGCGCTCAACTTCTCAATCTCCGAAATGATATTTTGGAATTTTTCCATGTTGGTTTATTTATGCTGTTTGTTTCGACCTCTCTTTCAACACGTAGAGCAACGAGGTAAGCGGAGCGGCAATTGTGCCGACCACCTGTCCGAGCAAGATCTCGCGGGGAGGCAGCTTGCCCATAGCGACGATGTCCGCGGCGGGAACCGCTTTCCCGGCGGCGATGTCGAATCCGCCGACCACCTTCAAGCCCTCGGCCTTATAGATGGGGCCGGCGAGTGTGAAAATGTCGGTCGGAGAGAACACCGTGCCGATCTGTCCTTCCAGGGCCTCCGGATCGATGGCCAGGTTGGCCTTCGAAAAAATCAGCTTGAGCAACCTCTTTTTGACAACGTCAAAATGGCCGCCCAGCTTTCTCATTTCGCTCCTGAAAGCGTTCAGTTTCCCCGTCGGAACGCCGGTAAAATCCAAAAAGACCAGGGCCTGGCTGGATTTCACATCTTCGGCTCCCTGTTTGAGGATATCCTGCTTTTCTTTTCTGGTTAACATGTGAAATTTATTTATTCCCCTTTCGGGCAATAAAAAACTGCGTCATATAAACCCGCAGTCGACCTGAATGCTTTCCTCGGCAGGTTCCTTTCGGAATTAAGACGAACGCCTGCTTTCTGCGGATATGATCAATTCTCTCATAACCCCGCCTCCTTGTCAATTCTTGGATTTTACGAGCGGCACGAAACTGAAACCGAAATATTCCCTTGTTTCGAACTGATCCGGTTTGATCTTATCGATGACGATGATGCTTTGCCTTACCGGAGCGACGATGCGGCCGCCGACAACGAGCTCCTCCTTCCAAGCTTCGGGAATTTCTTCTCCGCTCGCCGCGGCGACGATTTTATTGAAGGGCGGCTCGCCTTCTATTTTTTTCGATCCGTCGCCCGTGATCACCTTGACCCGGCCGGAATCTATAAAATCGTATTTAGCGACATTCTCGCGGGCTTTTTCCGCAAGCTCCTTGATGCGCTCGACAGCCACCACCTGGCCGGACTCGCCAATGAGCTCGGCCAAAATGGCCGCCTGCCAGCCGCTTCCGGCTCCGACATCAAGAACACGCTCCCCGGGTTTCGGTCGCAAAAGTTCAAGCATAAAAGCGACGGTGAGGGGCTGGGAAATGGTCTGACCGAAACCGATCGGCAAAGCCGAGTCGAGATAGGCTTCATCTTGAAGTTCGGGGGCCACGAAATCCTTGCGGTCTATTTTCCGGAAAGCCTGGCTGATAGCCGGTGTCTGCAAATAGCCGTCGGCTTCAAGGTGTTTCACGAGTTCCTCGTGGCTTTCGTTGATAAATCCGGAACCGTCCGCGGCGCCGGATCCAACCCCGTCCTTGTCTTTATCAAAAATATTGATTTTTTCAGCCATTTATGTTATTTTACTATAAAGTGGCCTATGAGGCCATTTTTGATTCGGACCCTAACATATCTCAAATCCCAAAGGAGGATCAGTGTGGAAGCGAAATCGTCTGACCCGGCTCCGGCCCAAGCAGTCCGCATCAAGGTGACAGGTGTCGAAACCGAAGTGCTGGCGATCGAGAGGCCCATGTCCCGCAGACGTCTCAGGCTGCTCAAGGAAACGATCGAAACGATGATTGCCGCGGCGGCTCTCAAGAAAATCGCGGACATCTGCGTTTCGGTCACCGTCTTCGAGGTGAGCCTCGCCGTCTTCGATCAGCTCTCGACGAGACGGCCGGTCGGCTCGGAAAAGCCGAGCGAAACCGGGGTATCAGCCCAAACGCTCATGCTCGTCGTCAACGGCCAGCGCGCCTATGAGACGCCGTCGGCGCTCAGTTTCGACCGCGGCAACATGCTTGAGGTAATCGAGCGGATGTCCGGCCGTCAGCTGGAGTCCTTGCTCGAATACCGCAACTTCACGGTCTACAACAGATCCGTGAACGGCAAGGGCCGCAGCTACACGAAGGTCAAACCCGCGCCCGCGGTTTCGACCATCGAGACATCAACGGACGAAAGCCGCGACCGGTCGCGAGACAGAGAAACCGCGACCGTGAATCGCATTTCGCGACCATCGCGGCAAAGGCAGATCGCCTTCGCCGTCGCCTCGCGCCGCTGATCCAAAAGGCCCTTTCCGCAAGGAAAGGGCCTTTATTTTTATTTCTTCGGATTCGAACTTATCTTTTGGTTTCCTTATGTTCGGTGCGCTTCCGGCAATGACCGCAATATTTCTGCAAGGTTACCTTCCTCTCAACGAGCTTCTTGTTTTTGCGAGTGAAATAATTGATGTTACCGCAAACACCGCACTTCAACCTTATTAAATTTTCCGAAAACTTTGATTTTGCTTTTGCCATGTTTTGTTTGTTTTTTGCTTCCCTGAGCCGATGGTGAGAATCGGACTCACGACCTCTTTCTTACCAAGAAAGCGTTCTGCCACTGAACTACATCGGCTTAAGACCTTATTATAACGACGACGTCCGGAGCCAGCAAAGGGAATCGAACCCCCGACCCACTGTTTACAAAACAGTTGCTCTGCCACTGAGCTATGCTGGCATAATAGCAAAGTCCGGCTGGCTTTGGCAAAGATCCTTATTTCTGTCCCCGCTTTTAATAACTATTGAAAAGCGATTATCGTGCGACATTTATAAACGCCGTTAGTAACGATCTTAACAGAAATATTGGAAAAAATCCAATTAGCGTCGTCGCCCATCCAGACGAGATAACAAACGCTCCGGCTAACAAAATCCGCGCTTTAACATTTCGCTCCTCGCATGTCTTTTTTAAAAGAAAAAGCCGTCCGCCGAAATATGTTTGCAATCCGACAGACGGCACAAGGTTAATTTTCCAATCAACGAGCTACACCCAGACCAGATCATTCGCTCGTCTGATGATGCTTGCGACCCGCCACGGCCGCAATACCGCAACCGAACCGATAAAGATCGAAGAAGCTCCGGCATCATGATAATGTTCGGCATCCTCGGGGAGGAAGATTCCCCCTCCTCCATTGATCGGCTTAGTGAAGCCCGCGTCACGAAGGCGCGCAATCCACTCGCACACCAACGGACGAAGAACCTTCCCGGACAAACCTCCTCCGCCGAACTTCGCAAGCGGAGACATTCTGCTTCCCCAGGCACTCTGCCAATCAAGTGATTGCCATCCGAACGGCAAAGTATTGGAGACACAGATTGCATCGCATCCAGAATGATCACCGAGTTCCAAAACAGCCTGCATCGAAGCAGACGCGATGCTGTATTTTGGCATAATTGGCACGCCGAGCGCAGCCACGATTTTAAGAACTTCCACCGACTCTTTGATGAGCTCGCGGGGATCATGCTCGGTATTCGGACAAGATAAATTGATTTGCAGACCGAATGGCGCATGAAAGCTATCTTTTACGAGACCAATCGTCTCCACCAGGAGGCGCAGTTCATCGAGTCTTTTTGCCGGCGTGTCCGCAAGCGACATAACCGAGAGCAAAAACGGCTTCGTCCGCTTTTGCCATTTGTCGACTCCAAGCAAGGCGCCAATGCCGGGGTTGCTTAAGCCAATGGAGTTCAACATTACGCCACGCAAGGGCTTTATCTTGACGCACCTCGGAAATGGATAATACGGCGTATAGAGGCGCGTAAGCGGCATATTCCCTTCTCGAGGAAAAAGCGTCGCCGTTTTTGCGACGAATGTCATCCCCGCGAAGTCGAGACCGAAGCGGCTCCATATCCTATGAAACCAGTAGCCCTCTCCGAAAAAACCTTGGACTCCCGAAGCGCCGAGAACGTTCCCGAAATCGATACCGCGCAACTCCATGACTTGTTGCTCCCTTCTTGATGGTAAAGAACGGACGCTGCTTTCCGTAAATGTTTTACCACATATCTCCTAATTTACAAAATCCTTGCCTTTGTAAAAAGGCTCAGACAAATACCTTTCGCCAATAAAAATCCCGGAAAACGTTATCTTCCGGAGAAAATAAAAAATCGCCGCTGCCGGCGACGCCATTCAATTATCGGTGCTGAGGGAGGAAATTTCACGTCGCCCCTCGGTTGACTCGGGGCTCTCTCACACCTCTCGGTTTGAGTAATTCCTCCACGGGGAACAAGTTCCCCGACCCCTTCCTTGTCCTCATCCCTCCGCTTGATAATTACCGAAAAGCAATTATCGGTGCTGAGGGAGGGATTCGAACCCCCGTAGCCACAAGGGCGACAGATTTACAGTCTGTTGCGATTGACCGCTCCGCCACCTCAGCAACACGGATCAAGCCTAAAAAGGCTTCTTCTATTTAAGCAGAAATCCGATTAAGAAATCAAACCGCCGTCGCCGTTTTTCTTTCCGTTTTCCGATTTGAACCCCTTGAGCTTCCCCGTTACCGCATTATCGGCTTTCATGATGACGATCTTCAGTTTCCTCAAGGTTTTTTCCACGAAACGATTAAAGGTGCCATCGATCTTGTCGAGCGGTATTTTTTTTATGGCCCGTTCCCACCACAAGCTGTTTGGTAAAGCCGGAGCTGCGATTTCATCGTCGATACGCGGGATGACGCGGCTCGCAATATAAACCACGGCGGCTAAAGCCGCCATCATGACGATTTGGAGCAGAAAGTTATAAAACATAGCGGCAGAACTTTTCCACCTGGATGTTCTCGCCCGTCTGGGCGATGACGCCCTTGATCAGATTTTCAACGGTCGTTTTTTCGTCCCGGATGTAAGGCTCAGCTAAAAAATCGGCAACGGTCTCCGGCCCCATGGCCGCGATCTGCATGGCTAAATTCCGGCCGAGCTCCTGAAAAACCTCGAGACGGGCCACAAAATCAGTCTCACAACGGAGCAAAAGCAAAACGCCGATTCTTTCGTTATGAATATACGAAAAGATCCGTCCGCTTCCGGTCGCCCGTTCGGCTTTTTTTTCCGCTTTGGCGAGACCGCGTTCGGCGATCAATGATTTAGCCTTGTCAAAATCTCCAGCCGCGTCCCCGAGCGCCCGCTTGCAATCCATCACGCCCGCGCCAGTTTCTTCCCTAAGCTTCTTGACTAATTCCGCGTTGTTCATTGTGTTTAAGATCCGGTTCCAAATAATTTAAAACCCAATTGATAGCCGTCGACAGCTTGTCGTTTCCCGGAATCGGGTATTCGACGGCTGTCGGATCGGCGTTGGTGTTCAAAAGCGCCACCACCGGAATGCCGGCGGCCTTCGCCTCGTCGATGGCCAGTTTGTTTTCCGAAGGGCTCATCACAAGCATCACGCCCGGAAGCTGGCCCATATCTTTAAGGCCGGTGAAGACCGTCGCCATCTTAGCGATTTCCCTTTCGATCATCAACTGCTCTTTCTTGGTGTATTTCGCCAGATTGCCAGTTTCTTTGTCCGCCAATAATTTTTTAAAATGCTGGACCCGGCCGTTGACAATCTTGAAGTTGGTCAAAATACCGCCGACCCAGCGTTCGGTTACATACGGGTTGCCGGTCTTTTCGGCATAATCCTTGACCGCCTGTTTGGCGATGGCCGTGGTTCCGACGAAAAGCACACTCTTACCGGCGCCGACGACCGATTTCAAAAATTCGGCTGCCTTTTTCAAAAGGCCAATCGTCTGGACGAGGTCTATCACCTCGATTCCACTCCTCGTCGAATGGATGTAGGGCCTCATTTTCGGATGGGTCTTGCTCTTGGCCAGACCATGAAGCAAGCCGGCGTCGATCATTTCCTGGAGCGTCAACAAATCTTCCGGAGAAACCTTGGTTTCCTGCGCTTCGATTATTTCGTTTTCTTTAGCCTCCATTTGGGTCGCCATAAATACTAAACAATAGTAATTAAAAACCTCTTTTTAGTCAACTTTTCCGCGGTTTTTGGCGAGCTTCGCCTCCGCGGCTTTCCGGCGCCAATCAGCAATTGCCCGGTGGTCGCCCTGGAGCAAAACCTGCGGAACCTTCCACACTTTTTGTTTTTTTCCGGGGACAAAGGCTTCCGGCCGGGTATAAACCGGATACGAGCCCTTGACCGCCTCGAGCGATTCATATTTTCCTAAAACTCCAGGCACGAACCTCGCCACCGCTTCGATCAGAACCATGGCCGGGAGTTCCCCGCCGGAAAGGACATAATCGCCTATGGATATTTCTTCGTCGGCGACGCGTTCCGCCACCCGCTCGTCCACCCCCTCATAGCGGCCGCAGATAAGCACCAAACGTTCGTATCTGGAAAGCCTTTTTACCATGGCCTCGTCCAACTTGCGGCCCGACGGGCTAAAAAGAATCACCCTTGACTTCTTTCGGGATCGGCTGCCGGCCAAAATCCTTTTCACCCCGCGATTGATCGGATCGATCGCCAAGACCATGCCCGGCCCCCCGCCGTACGGCCGGTCGTCGACTTTTTTGTGCCGGTCTCTGGAGAAAAACCGCAAATCCCAAAGCTTGATCCGAATAATTTTTTTTTGGACTGCCCGCTTCAAAATCGACTCGCCAAGATACGATCCAAAAGCTTCGGGGAAAATTGTGAGGACATCAAAATGCATGGATTTGTCTTAATGATAAAATCCGCCCCTTCTTTTATAAAGAGGGGCGGATAAGTTGTGGCTTTAAAAAGCGGTTTCGGCGGGATTTTCAGTTTCCACGCTCGCCTCGGCGCTTCTTTCTTCTCGAGACACTCTTCCGCCTTCCGGTTCCTCAATCTTCAAGTTGACGCGGGCATTGTTTTTAATACCCACAATCCTCAGTAACGATCGAATGGATTTTGCTGTATTTCCATCGCGGCCAATCACCTGGCCCATATCACGGGGGTTAACCTTTAATGACAATAAGACTCCCATTTCATCAATTTTTCTCGTTACGACGACATCCTCCGGATGGTCAACGATGGATTTGATGAGAAACTCCAGAAACTCCTGATCAGAAAATTTTTCCATGTCTTGCTGTGTCTGCTTATTTGTTATTATTGAAAAAATTATTTCGACCTTTTTTCAACGGCGGTCTGTCCCCCCATCCCAGATTTTACTATCCACCGTTTCACGGTTTCAGTGGCCCGGGCGCCGTTCTTGATCCAATAATTAATCCTGTCTCTGTCAATCTCAAACTTGTTGGTGTGCGGATTGACATAACCGAGGTCCTCGATAGACTGACCTCTTAATTTAGACTTCGCTTCGGCCACGACCACGCGAAAAGCAGCCTGGCCCTTTTTTCCGATCCTTTTCAACTTTATGGCTAACATATCTTGTAAAATATACTACACAGAAAAACGCGGTCCGTCAATGTAAGAGAACTTCCTTACGGAACGGTCAGTCGTGAAATATATATTTATTTTTTGAGATGAGTGGTCAAACGCTTTCTTTTTTTATTATAGCACATCTCCTCCGTAAAAACCTGTTAAGAAAGCTTTAAGGAAACAATCCTCGAGGCGCCGTCGTCTCCCATGGTAACGCCGTAGAGCACGTCCGCCGCCTCCATGGTCGCGCGGTTATGGGTAACGATCACGAACTGGGTCTCCCGGGCGTAGTTTTTGAGAAGCTCTCCAAAACGCCTGGCGTTCCTCTCATCGAGCGCCGCGTCGACTTCGTCCAAAACCAAGAAGGGCGGGGGCGAAATGGAAATAAGAGCGAAAAGAATGGCTATCGAAAGAAGACTCCTTTCGCCGCCGGAAAGGACCTCCAAGCCTTTAATTTTCTTTTTAGGCAAAACCACGTCTATTTCGATGCCCGGCCTTGTCTCGTCGGCCTCTTCTTCGACCGGGAGAACCGCTCCGGTCCCGACCGCGACGCCGTCTCCGACCGCCGCCAGCTTCAGCGCTTGGCGGTTCTCCAGCTTCAATTCCGCCCGGCCGCCGCCGAACATCAGTTTGACAAAGGATTGGAGCTCGTCGTTGATCTTCCCGAGCGCCGTGTTAAATTCGTGCCTGATCTTGAAATCGAGGTCCTTGAGCAAGATTTTCAAGTCGGCCGAAGCTTTTTCCAGATCGGCGATCTGGCCGGCCAGGAAAGCGTGCCTCTTTTCCGTTTCCTCGGCCTCTTTGATAATCGCCTCGTCCACGTCGCCCATGCTCGCCAACTCCGCCCGGAGCCGCATCATCCGCTGTTCCGCCTGCCGTTCGTCCATCGAAGAGTCGGCTCCGGCGGCCGAGGCAAAATCCTCAAACTTTCGCGAAATCGCCCGGAGCTGGTTTTCAAGCTCGGACTTTTGAAAAAGCACCTTGTCTTTTTTGAAAATCAATTGCTGTTTCTTGTCGTCGAGTTCCTCGATCTCGTCTTTCTTTGACTCCACCGAACGCAGGCTTTCCCGGAAAACTTTATTGAACCCGTCGAGCTCGGATTGGTATCTTTTTTCTTCCTCATCGAGGCTGTCCATCAGCCGGTTGAATTCGACGAGTTTTCCGTTGTCGATTTCTTGGACGGCGGCCGGAGCCGAGGCCTCGTCGGCGTTCTCGACGTCTTCGATCAAATTGACGATTTTTTTCAAAACCGCCTTCAGATCATCTTCAGTTTCGGAAGCCAAAGCCGCCTCGGCCAATTCCTTGATCTCTTTAAAAAGCAGTTTCGGGTCGGTCTCCGGCGCCGCGGGTTTGCCGGCCACAACCGGGGCCGCCGAAGCCGCCATTTTGGCGTTAAAAAGCTCGCGGCGTTTGTTTCTCAGGGCTTCAAGCTCTTTTTTGGCCTTGGGCTCGGAAACCTCGATTTTTTTGAACTCGGCCTCCAAAATTTTCTGTTCGGATTTCAACTTCGCGATTTCGGCGTCCAGCTTCTCCATTTCCGGGTCGAAAGCCCGAAGGCCTTCTGTGATCTGCCGGACGCGGCCGCTGAAATAGCTGTTTTCGATCTGTCGCAACTCCTCGGCCAGAATGTCTCTTTTGGTCCAACGGGAAACCTGACGCCGCAGACTGCGCAAATGCGGCTCGATCTCGGCCACCTGGGCCCGGGCTTTTTCCAGATTGAAGGAAGTATTTTTAAGTTCCCTCGAAGCGGCGTTCTTTTTTAAAAGATATTCTTTGAGTCCCAAAAGCTCCTCGATCAATTCGCGGCGTTCGAGCGGGGTGGATTTCAAAATCATGTCGCTCTCGCCCTGGCCAATCATATTCAAACCCCTCGCTCCAAGCTTGGCTTTGGCGAAGAAATCGACGATGTCCTTCATTCTCATCTCCGACTGATTGAGGAAGAATTTGGAATCGCCGTCGCGGTCAACGCGCCGGCTAATGACCACCTCCTTGAACTCGGTCGGGAAAAAACCCGAAGAATTGTCAAAATACAACGAAGCCTGCGCCATGCCCATGCGCGCTTTTTTCTCGGTTCCGGCGAAAATCAGATCGTCGTTCTTCCCGCCGCGGAGGTTTTTGGCCTCACGTTCGCCCAAAAGCCAGCGGATGGCGTCCGTGATGTTCGATTTTCCGGAACCGTTCGGACCGACCACGGCGGCGATGCCTCCGGGAAAATCCAGAACGGTCTTATTGGCGAAAGATTTAAATCCCTGTAACTCGAGTTTTTGAAGAAACATGCCCGATCGGTTTTAACCTGTTAATTATAACCCTAAAATGGCGATTTCCGAACCATTATCCGTGTCTTACCACAACAACATCCCCGTCCTCGACGACGTAGTCCTTGCCCTCAAGCCTAATCCAGCCTTTTTGCCTGGCGTTGTTCCAGCTTCCGGCCTCGACCAACTTCAAATAGCCGACCACCTCCAAGCGGATGAACTTGTTCTCGAAATCGGTATGGATGACGCCAGCCGCCTGCGGAGCCTTGGTCCCCTGCTCGATCGTCCAGGCGCGGGTTTCGTCCTCGCCGGTCGTGAAAAAACTCATCAATCCCAAAACCTCGTAGGATTTTCTGATAAGCTCCGAAAGATCGGTCGAACGACCCAGGTCCTGAATGACGTAACCGGCGTTAAGCGATCTGATCTTGTCCCGCAGCTCCGGCTTAACGTCTTCAACCGCGCCATTCAAGAGATAGATCTGCGGTTTAGCCGTCAAGAGTCCGAGTTCTTTAACAACCGGTTCCTTCCTCGCTTCTCCCAGATTGACGATAAGACTCCCCTTTTCCAAGCCGTCTTTGATCTTTTTTAAAACTTCGAGTTCGTAAAGCTTCTGTTTGTCTCCGGTACGCGCTTCTTTTTCCAGACTCTGCAAGCGTTTGCCGACGGTCTCCAAATCCTTAAAAATCAGTTCGGTATTGATGATATCGATATCGCGGACAGGATCGACACCGTTTTCCACGTGGATGATTTCCGAAGATTCGAAACAACGGACCACCTGGACTACGGCGTTCGTCTCCCTGATATTCGCCAAAAACTGATTGCCCAATCCCTCGCCTTGATAAGCTCCCTTGACAAGTCCGGCGATATCGTAGAATTCGACGACTGCCGGGATCTTTTTCTTGGACTGGCTCATTTTGGCAAGCGTTTCCAGGCGTTCGTCCGGCACCGCCACCACCCCCACGTTCGGATCAATGGTCGCGAAAGGATAGTTGGCGATATTCACCTCTTGCTTGGTTAAAGCCTTAAAAAGCGTACTTTTTCCAACATTCGGCAAGCCGACTATTCCAATAGATAATTTCATAACTCAATAAATTTAGCATTTCTAAGCTTCTTATGGTAGCTGATGGCGAATCGATGGGCTTCGTCGCGAAGCCTCAATAAATCGTCCTTGGAGACCGCGCTCGGCAGGCTGCCGATCAACCGGTCTGCTTTCCTCGACGGCCCCTTGGCGATGCCAAGAACAGGAATCTTCAAACCGGCCTCTTCCAGGGCGGCTCTGGCGGCCGACATCTGGCCGAGTCCGCCGTCGACAAGGATTAGATTTGGTAAAGGCCAATCGTTCTTTAGCCGGCGGCTGATCATCTCTTTGATCATCCCCGTGTCGTTCGCCTGGCCGATGGTTTTAATTCTGAACTTGCGGTATTCGTTGTTATTCAATGCCCCGTTTTCCCAGACAACCATGCTCCCGACGGCCGAATCCCCGGAAATATTGGAAACGTCGTAGCCCTCGACGCGGAAAGCCGGCTTTTCTCCGGAAGCGATTGCCGTTTCCTTGATGAGAGCGATGTCCTGGATGTGGGTCAAGCTGAAAATCTGCCGTTTTATTTTTTCGGCCTTCTCAAAATCAAGATTTTTAGCCGATGTTTTCATTTCTTTTTGCAGGCTGGCGATCAAGGCTTTTTTCTTGCCCCTCAAAAACATCTTTAGATTGACGATATTCTTCCGATAAGCCTTCTTATCCGGAAGGCCGCTGCAGGTGCCCGGACAAAGCCCAATCTCGAAATCGAAACATGGCCTCTTGGCCTGGCCGATTCTCTCCGGCGGGTGAATGCTCCAGGGAAAAATCCTTCTTAAAATCTTCGCCGCCTCTCTGGCCGACGAAGCCGAAGTGAACGGACCGAACCGCTCGCCCTGCGCCTTTTTCTTGCCCCGGACGAACATCACCCGCGGATAATCCTCTTTGGTAATTTCGAAATAAAGGAAACTCTTGTCGTCCTTGTCTTTGATGTTAAAAAACGGCCTGTATTCCTTGATGAGCCGAGCTTCAAGAATCAAAGCCTCCAGGGCGGTATCGGTTTTTCTGTAGTCGATTTTTTTAATCTCCGACACCAGTTTCTCAATGCGACTCTCGTGCGGCCTCGTAAAATAGCTCGAAACCCGCCGTTTCAAGTTGGCCGCCTTGCCGACATAGACAACCTCGCCGGCGGCGTTCTTCATCAAATACACGCCGGGCGTGTCGGGAAAATTTTCGTAAAGCTTCTTCATTTTTATTCCAGATCGAAAAGAAAATCGAGGAAGACCTGGAGCCCGGTTTTTTGCTTCGGCTTGCAACCGGTTTTGCCGCAGATCAAATCCTTGTTGGCGTAAGCCTCGCGGTAACCGGCCGCGATGACATCGGCCGAATCGCCGAATTCCAGCCAGTTATATCCCATAACCGACGGATGGAGGACGATGTCAGCGTTGTTTTTCAAGACCTCTCTTGATATTTGCTGGCTGACGGCTGCGAGAATGTCGCTTAAAGCGCTGTAAAAACTCTGCCATCTGATGGCTTTGGTTAAATCCTCGGAAATATCCACCCACTTGGCGGAAACATCGACGGCGATGACGACGTCGGCGCCCATGGCTTTCACGACGTCGGCCGGGATCGGCCTGGCCAATCCGCCGTCCACCAAAAGCCGGCCGTCGATTTCGACCGGTTGGAAAACCACCGGGATGGCCGCGCTTGCCTTGACCGCCGGAGCCAAAAGGCCTTTGTCGAGGCTGATTTCAATTCCGGTTTTGACGTCGGTCGCAACCGCCCTAAAAGGAACATGGCAATCCTCGAATCGAGCATTACCGAAAAACTCATCGATCAACTGGAGCATCGACTGATTTTTCATGATCGGCTTCGCATCTTTCCTGATGATGGCATTCACCACCTTCAGGTTTTTCCCCTCGAGCCCTTCCAACCGGTCTTCGATGTTTTCAACGCTCTCGGTCAAGGCGTAAAGCCCGCCGACAATCGCGCCCATACTCGTGCCGGCGATGTAATCTATCGGTATGCCCAAATCTTTCAACGCCTTGATGACGCCGATGTGTGCGAAACCTCTCGCCCCTCCGCCGCCCAGAGCCAACCCCACTTTTTTCCTTGTTTTCGCCTGATTCTCCATGGTTTTATTTTAACACTTTCCGCAAGTATTCCCCGGTATAGCTTCCGGCTTTCCTCGCCACCTCTTCGGGCGCGCCGGCCGCAACCACCCGGCCGCCGGCTTCTCCACCTTCCGGACCAAGGTCGATTATCCAATCCGACGATTTAATAACGTCAAGGTTGTGCTCGATGACAACCATCGTGTTCCCCCGGTCGACAAGCTTCTGGATCACCTCCAAAAGTTTTTTAACGTCGTCAAAATGAAGACCGGTGGTCGGTTCGTCCAAAAGATAAAGCGTCCTCCTGGTGTCGCGCTTTCCGAGTTCGGCCGCGAGCTTGATACGCTGGGCTTCGCCACCAGAGAGGGTTGTCGCCGACTGTCCAAGCTTGATATAGCCCATGCCGACCTCGTCCAAAATTTTCAACTTGTCGCGAAGCCAGGGAATATCCTTGAAAAACTTGACTCCCTCTTCGATCGTCATTTCCAAAATGTCGTAGATATTCTTTCCGCGATATTCCACTTCCAGCGTCTCGCGATCGAATCTCTTGCCATGGCAAACATCGCAAGCGACGTAAACCGTCGGCAAAAAATGCATCTCGATGGCGATATAACCATGGCCCTCGCAATGCTCGCATCGGCCGCCCTTCACGTTAAAACTAAAACGGCCGGGTTTCCATCCCCTGATCCGGGCATCTTCAGTCGAAGCGAAAAGATCACGAATGTCGCTCCAGGCGCCGATATAGGTCGCCGGATTAGAACGAGGCGTGCGGCCGATCGGAGACTGATCAATGTTCACCACCCGGTTGACGTATTCGAGCCCCATAATACCCTTGCAAGTCCCCGGCTTGAAGCTCGCATGATTCAACTTATTGGCGACCGCCTTGTACAAAACGTCATAAACCAGGGTGCTTTTACCCGAACCGGAAACTCCGGTGATAGCCGTGAACCGGCCGACCGGAATGTCGATGTTCAAATCTTTCAGGTTGTTTTCCGTTACTCCGCGGAGCTTGATCGTCGGCGCATCTTTCACCGAACGCCTTTTTTTAGGAATCTCGATTTTTTCTTCGCCGCGCAGATAACGCAAGGTGAGCGAATCCTGATTTTTGTCGCCGAAAATTCCGGGAACTGGACCTTTAGCCACGATCCGGCCGCCATGCACGCCGGCCAAAGGCCCGAAATCAACAAGATAATCCGATTCCCTTATCGTCTCCTCGTCGTGTTCGACAATGACAATGGAATTGCCGAGATCCCGCAACTCGTGCAAGGTGTTGATGAGCTTGGCGTTATCCCGCTGGTGCAAGCCGATGGTTGGTTCGTCCAAAATGTAAAGCGTGCCCACGAGCCGCGATCCGATCTGGGAAGCCAGCCTGATACGCTGCGATTCGCCGCCGGAAAGAGTGCCGGCTTTCCTGTCCAAAGTGAGATAGTCGAGGCCCACGTCGTACATGAATTTCAATCGCGCCGAAATTTCCCGAAGGGGAACCTCCGCGATCTCCCGCTGCCGGTCGTCCATTTTCTCCCCGAGATCCTTGAAAAAATCCTGGGCCTCGGCGACGGATAACGCCGTTACTTCGGCGATGTTCTTATTTTTAATCAAAACGCTCAAGGCTTCCGGCCGCAATCTCCGGCCGCGACAAACCTCGCAGGTGTCTTCCGACCAGATGTCTTTCACTCCCAATCCGTGGCAGGCATCACAGGCGCCGTAAGGACTGTTAAATGAAAAAAGTCTCGGCTCTATCTCCGGAAAAGAAAAATTGTCCCTCGGACAGGAAAACTTGGCCGAAAAACTGACTTCCCGGCCGGCGTTCATAAAAAGCACCGTGTCTTCGGCGTGTTTCAACGAAGCCTCGACCGCCTCGCTCAAGCGCAAACGGTTGTCTTTGTCTTTAAAATCCAATCCGGCGGGAAGACGATCGATCACGATTTCGATCATGTGCTGTTTGTACCTCTCCATCCTGATCTTATCCCGCAAGAAATGTGTTTTGCCGTCGACTCTCGCCTCCCTGTAACCGGCCGCCAGAAAATCGTAAAGCATCTGGTAATATTCCCCCTTCCGGCCGCGAACAACCGGAGCGAACACAACCAGCTCTTTTTTGAGCTTTCCTTCCGGAGCGCTGAAAGCGACAGCGGCGTCGACGATCTCGGCCAAGCTCATTTTTTTGATCTCCTGGCCGCAAAGCGGGCAAAAGGGTATTCCAGCGCGACTGAAAAGCACCCGCAGATAATCGTAAATCTCGGTGATGGTCGCCACGGTCGAACGCGGATTTGAAGAGTGAGCTTTCTGGTCGATCGAAATCGCCGGAGACAAACCCTCGATTTCATCCACGTCCGGTTTGTCGAGCCTGCCTAAGAACTGCCTAGCATAAGCCGACAAAGATTCGACATACCGGCGCTGACCCTCGGCAAAAATGGTATCGAACGCCAAAGACGACTTCCCTGATCCGGAAAGTCCGGTGAAAACGACCATTTTATTTCTGGGAATCTCGAGATCGATATTCTTCAGATTGTGCTCCCGGGCTCCCTTGATAATGATTTTGTTCTTTTCCATTTTATTGCTTCTTCGACGTTGGTTTCTTTTTCAACTGCTCGTTCAAAGTCTTGAGTTCGTCCCGTAAGATGGCCGCCAACTCAAAGTCGAGTTCCTTGGCCGCCGCCTTCATCTCGCGCTCCTTTTGCTTGATAAGCGCTTCCAGGGCCCTTTCCGATTTCGGCACCGGCTTCATTTCAAGATCGAGAAGTTCATCCGATGGCAGAATATCCTTGATTTCCTTGATGATTGTCTGGGGCACGATGTGGTGTTCCTTGTTGTAGGCCAGTTGGATTTTCCGACGGCGTTCGGTCTCGATCATGGCCCGCTTGATCGAACCGGTGATGGAATCGGCGTAGATCAAAACCTGACCGCCGACGTTCCTCGCGGCGCGGCCAATCGTTTGGATAAGCGAAGTCTCGCTCCGCAGGAACCCCTCCTTGTCGGCGTCGAGTATAGCCACAAGCGATACCTCCGGCAAGTCCAAACCTTCGCGTAAGAGGTTGACACCCACGAGCACGTCAAAAGTCCCCCGCCGCAGGTTCGTCAGAATCTTGATTCTCTCCAAAGTCTTCACGTCGCTATGAAGATAGGTTACCTTGATTTTCTGCTCGTCGAGATATGAGCTTAAATCCTCGGCCATGCGTTTGGTTAAAGTAGTTACGAGCACCCGTTCTTTGCGTTCCACCCGCTCTTTGATCCGCGGAATCAAATCGTCGATCTGTCCCCTGGCCGGACGGACAACAAGCTCCGGGTCAACCAGTCCGGTCGGTCTGATGATCTGCTCGACGATTTTGGCGCTCCGCTCCTTCTCGTAATCTCCCGGAGTGGCCGAGGTATAAATCACCTGGCCGATGCGTTTTTCGAATTCCGGAAAAGTGAGCGGCCGGTTGTCTTTGGCCGACGGCAGCCTGAAGCCGTATTCGACTAAAGTCTTTTTTCTCGAAACATCTCCTTCATACATACCCCGGATCTGGGGAACGGTCACGTGCGATTCATCGATCACCGTCAGAAAATCTTTCGGAAAATAATCAAGCAGGGTCGCCGGCGGTTCGCCCTCGGCGCGGCCGGAGAGATGACGGGAATAGTTTTCGATGCCGTTGCAGTAACCGATCTCGCGCATCATGGCGATGTCGGCCCGCGTCCGGCGCTCCAGCCTTTCGGCCTCCAGAAACTGCTTTTTGGATTCGAAATATTTGAGTCTTTCTTCCAATTCTTTTTCAATATTCAAAATGGCCGACTCCCTTTCTTTGTCCAAGGTGATGAAGTGCTTGGCTGGAGAAATGAAGACTTCCGGAACCGACGGGGTTTTCTCCGGCTCGTATCCGGCCACCGGGTCGATTTTCAAAATCTCGGCGATAACGCCGTTTTCCAAACGGAAGTTGTAAATCGTTTCCTCGTTCGGCGGCATGATCTCCCAATTATCTCCGCGAAGCCTGAAGGTACCCCGTTTCAAGTCGGCGTTTGTCCGGCCGAACTGCATCTTGATGAATTGCCGCATCAGCTCCTGGCGGGTGATCCGATCCCCGACCTTGAAATGCAGGATGTTTTTCTCGTAAACCTCCGGGCTTCCCAAACCGTAGATGCAGGAAACCGAAGCCACAATAATGACATCTTTCCGCGTAAGCAAACTGGTGGTCGCCGCGTGCCTCAATTTGTCGATCTCGTCGTTGATCAAGGCCTCCTTACCGATATAGGTATCGGTCCGAGGCATATAAGCTTCCGGCTGGTAATAATCGTAATAGGAGACGAAATAGTGGACGGCGTTCTCCGGAAAAAGATCCCGAAACTCGTTGCAAAGCTGGGCCGCCAAGGTTTTATTATGAGCGATGACCAGAGTCGGCCGATCGATCTCTTTGATAACATTCGCCACCGTGAAGGTCTTGCCCGATCCGGTCACGCCTAATAGGGTCTGTTCTTGAAGACCCTGGCTTAAACCCGAAACCAGCTCGTCAATCGCTTTGGGCTGATCGCCGGCGGGCTTGTTTTTGGAAATCAGTTTGAACGCCATTTAAAAAGCAAAATCGCCCCCGGTTTCCGCTTATATAAGGGGGTTATAAGCCTATGATGCCACAAAAATCGCTAAAAATCAAGGGCGAAATTATTTATTAATCTTATATAAAGACATGATTTCTTCACTTGATAAAGCTCTGCTATATATACGTAGATCATCAATGATGCCGGTATAAAAATAAGTGCACGAAGATCCACCGCACATTCTGCCAAGCCACCACCTTGCCCCGGCAGGCTCTATGTTCGCGACAGCATCTTTTTCCCCAATCAATTTGCCATCCAAATAAGATCTTAGATGACCGTTTGAAAATGTATAGCCAACCAGATGGTATTGATTATCATTTGAAACGGCTGCGGTGATAGAGTTACTCGTATGCCCGACAAAATAAAAAGTCCAACTTGCCGATCCTAATCTCCTGCTCCAACCGGATTCTTGAAAAAGGATATTGCCGCTCGCATTATGCTTGACCCATATTAAAATGGTTTCGTCCGCCCCAGACAGGTTTAAGCTCGCGCTGTAAGGAATTTCCACCCAATCATCCACCCCATCAAACTGCACGGCATTCCCCACTTTTCCAGTAACAAAAGACATTCCGGTAGAGTTCGGGTTGGAGGCGGTTCCGTTGTT
>JAMCQZ010000006.1 GCA_023380305.1 Patescibacteria group bacterium | reverse complement strand
TCGGCGATGAGTTCCTGGGGATTCAAGGCTACGAAGGTGATTCCTCCGAGGATTCCAAGGATTCCTATGACAAGGAGGAGTTCGAGGAGGGTGAAACCCCGTCCCAAACTGCGGGTTTGGGACGGGGGGAAGCCGGGGTGGAGAATACGGGGGGAGGAATGAAAAAACATAAATTCAAAAATCGAAGGCTTATTTGTAATAAGCCCTGTTTTCCATGCGGAAATCGATATATCGGAGCCCTTGGATCTCCCCAGAGCTCGTCAACGATTCGACGACGGGTCTGGCGAAATCCGGAGAATTTTTGAGGCTGAAATAAAATTTGGTCCCGGAAGCGATTTCGATGGTCGCTTCCTTGAGCGACAAGTCTCCGAGATCAATCGCGCTGAAATTGAACCCGAACTGCTTCATGAGTTCGGAAATCTGATAAAGGTTTTCCGCTTCCGACTGCTCGAGGACCCGATCTCCGGTTTTTATTTCGGATAATAAAGAAACCCTGGCTGTTTTAATGAGGCTCCCCTCGGTCTCCGGAGCGCCGTCCAGAAGCATACCGTCCCGGTTGAGCCAAAAACATTGCTCGCCGCACCAGATTATCGTTCCCGTCTCCGGAATTGGTCCCGGCGCGGCCGAATCGCGACGAAAAAGTTTATGGTAAATTCCGGTCGCTTTAGCCAAAATCCGATCTTTAAAACCCGCCAGGGATTGCGAGTTCGCTTTCCAAAACAACGCCAGCCCGCAGACGGCGCCTACAAGTAATATGAGCCGAGCAAACCGGCGCATCTTTTTATTTAGGAATGGATAATTTTTCCTTTCCGACGAAAGCCTGCAAGGCCTCCGGGACCAAGACGTCTCCCGCCTTTGTCTGATAATTTTCCAAAATGGCGATAAGCATTCGGCCGATGGCGAAAGCGGTCGCGTTCAAAGTGTGAATGTATTTCAACTCTCCGGTTGATTTCACCCGGTATTTAATATTCAGCCCCCTCGACTGAAAATCGCCGGTGTTCGAGCAAGACATCGTTTCGCGGTATTTCCCCTGTCCCGGAAGCCATGTCTCCACGTCGAATTGACGATAATCGCCGAAGCCCATGTCTCCGGTGCAGATGGCCATCACTTGGTAGGGCAATTTCAGCTTGCCAAGCATCTCCTCTTCTCTTCCAAGCAAAAACTTGTGCTCTTCTTCCGAATCCTCGGGCTTGGAAAAAGAAAACATTTCCACTTTGTCGAATTGGTGCACGCGCAGTATGCCCTTGGTGTCCTTGCCGTAACTCCCGGCTTCGCGCCGGAAACAGGTAGAAAATCCCATATAGCGCCTCGGCAACGTTTCTTCTTCCAAAATATTGTCCATATGAAATGGTCCAATCGAATGTTCGGAGCTTCCGACGAGATAAAGATTGTCGTCCTGCAGATAAAAGGCGTCCCCGGCTTCCAAAAACTTTTGCTTTCCCATCCCCCGCATGACTTCCGGTTTGACCATCACCGGCGGGATCGTCGGGACGAATCCGTAGGGCTCGAGCGTGTCCATGGCGAGCTTTACCAAGGCGAATTCCAACCTCGCCAAATCGCCAAAAATATATCCGAACCGGCTGGAAGCGACCTTGACCGCCTGCTCGGTGTCGATTAGCCGCCCGGCCAAGGTCAGATAATCCTTCGGCTCGAAATCGAATTGCGGCCGCTCTCCGACTTGCCTCAAAACAACGTTTTCGCTGTCGTCTTTGCCCTCGGGGACGTCATCGGCCGGAATATTGGGAATCTGTTCCAAAACCCTTTGCCTTTCTTTTTCCAGGCCGGAGATTACCGCCTCTTTCTCGGCGACTTTCTCTTTGACGGCCTTGGCTTCGTCTCGCGATTCCGGACCGAAAGTTTTCTGCTTGGCCCGCAATTCATCCGCCTCCTGCTTGTTGGCGCGCCAATCGGCGTCGATCTTCAAAAAAGCGTCGACCAATCCGGCGTCGTAATGCTTGCGCTCGATTCCTTTCCTTACTTTATCGGGATTTTCCCGAATCAAATTAATGTCGATCATTTTATCAAATTTATTTTTTCGGCCTTAGGGTCGGGAAAATAATTATTTCTTTTACGGGCTTGCCGGTGATAAGCGATACCAGGCGGTCGATGCCGATGCCGATGCCAGCCGCCGGCGGCATGCCGTACTCGATGGCCTCGATGAAATCCTCGTCAAACCTGGTCGTCTCGGGATCGCCGGCGCGATAACGGCGCTCCTGTTCTTCCATGCGCTCGCGCTGATCGATCGGATCGTTCAATTCCGAGAAAGCGTTGGCCACCTCGGTGCCCTTGACGATAAGTTGAAATCTCTCGACGAAACGGGGATCTTTTTCGTCAATTTTGGCGAGCGGAGAAATCGCTTTCGGATGGTCGGTCAGAAAAACCGGCTTCACCAGTTTCGGACGCACCTCTTTTTTGAAAATCTCGTCTATTTTTTCCCCCGGAATTTTTGTCACGTCCCGACCGGCGTATTTTTTCATCGCCTCGCTGTAGGTGATTCGGCCGTATTTGCCCGGAATAAATTTCTTCAAAAGCTTCTCGGTGAATTTCATCAAGCCTTCATAGTCCTGGTAAGCCCAGTAAAGCTCGATCATGGTAAACTCCGGATTGTGCTCGCGGTCCATGCCTTCGTTCCTAAAGTTGCGGCCGATCTCGAAAACTTTCGGAAAACCGGCAACCAGAAGCCTCTTTAAGTAAAGCTCCGGCGCCACCCGAAGATAGAAATCGGCATCCAGGGCGTTGTGGTGGGTGGCGAACGGCCGCGCGAGCGCCCCGCCCGGAATCGGTTGGAGCATCGGGGTTTCCACCTCCATGAATCCTTCGCAATTCAAAGTCTCGCGGATGCCGCTTATGATTTCCGAACGCAGCACCAAATCATTTTTGACGTCCTGGTTCAACATGATGTCAAGATAGCGTTTTCTGAACCGCTCCTCGACGTCGTCAAGGCCGAACCAGCTCGAAGGGACCGGCCTCAACGCCTTGCCGGCCATCCGGGAAGATTTGGCTTCGATACTTTTCTCTCCTTTCTTGGTCTTGAAGAGAACTCCGCCGACTTCCATGAAGTCGCCCGTATCGAAAACCTCCTTCAATAGTTTAAAATCTTTCAGATTTTTCTTGGTGAGAACGGCCTGAATTTTTCCGGTACCGTCGTCGATATCCGCGAAAATCACCCCGCCTTGGTCGCGGAGTGACATCACCCTGCCGGAAAGATAAAGCTTCTTTTTCTCCCTGCTCAATTTAGCGAACCCGGCCACGGCTTCGGCCACGGACATCGTCCTTTTTACTCTCGCCGGATAAGGATTGATTCCCTCTTCGCGGAGAATTTCCAATTTTTTTCTGCGCGCCTCGATGATGTCTTCCAGCATGGTTTTGTCTAATAATCTTAAACCATTTCTCCTTATTTACAAATCCGAATAAAAATCTCCCTCGGCCAGCCGAGGGAGATGTAAAAACGCTTATTCGCCTATTTTGGTCACCAAATACGTTATTTCCTTGCCTGCCGGATTTTTAAAAACAGCCTCGTCGCCGACTTTCTTTCCGAGAAGGGCGCGGCCGAGCGGCGATTCGTTTGAAATCAATCCCTCTTCGGGCCTGGTCTCGTTCGAACCGACGATCACCACTTTCCTTTTTTCCCCGTTGCGGGCAACCTCGACGGTCGAGCCGATGTCGACGGTTTCCTGTTGGGTGGCTTTTTTAATGGTAACGGCGCTTTTGATGATGTCTTCCAATTCCTCGATCCGGCTTTCTATTCTGTCCTGTTCCTCACGCGCGTTCTCGTATTCGGCATTTTCCGAAAGGTCGCCGTACTCCTTGGCTTTTTTGATTCTGTCGGAAATTTCAATGCGTTTGACGGTTTTCAACTCGACCAATTCCTTTTTTAATTCCTCGAGCCTTGCAGCTGATAAATAATAATTCATTTTGTTTTTTAATTATTTTTATTTTTCAAATGATAAACGTCCCGGCGAAGCCCGTAGGCGATCCGCAGCATCGAACCGAGATCTTCAAAAAATCCGCGGGGCCGCATCTGTTCCGCGTCTAAATCCACCGTCTTGATTTTAAGACCCATCTGATTCGCGACGGCGATCACCTCCCAAAACGCTCCTGGACCAGACAGCCTTATTTTCGAAAAAACCTCGTCGGCGCGTCGGCGATTAAAGCCCGCGGCTCCGAAGAACGGGTCTCCGGATTTAACGCCGAGGAGAGATTTCGCCGCGAAGCTGTTCCGGTTGCGGACGTTCGCGGCGATAAAAACATCGAATACCCTGGCTTTGTCCGCGGCAAAAGCCGAAGACAACTCGGACAGAATTTCTCCCGGTTTGGAAAAAATAGGATCCAGGAGCGCCACGAATTCACCGGAAGCGTTCCGGATGCCGGCTCGCAGGGCTTGACCGCAATGTCCCGCCGCTTCTCCCGAAAACAACTTAAGATTCCTCACAAGAGCTGAAAAACGGCGGACTATATCCGCCGTCTGATCGGCCGACTTGGCGTCGGCCACGACAATCTCATATTCGAATCCGGCCTCTCTTAAAAACTTATCCGCGTCTATAAGGGTAAGCGGCAAATCTCTGCCGCTTTGATAAGCGGGAATGACGACGGAAAGAAGGGGTTTATTCATCGGCTGGACGAAGTTTAACGCTTGGCCCACTGCGGAGCGCGCCTGGCTTTCTTCAAGCCGTACTTCTTCCTTTCAACCATGCGCGGATCCCTCGTCAGAAGCCCTGCGGCTTTGAGTATCGGTCTCGCCTCCGCGTTCATTTTTAAGAGAGCTCTGGATATGCCCAGAGAAACGGCTTCGGCCTGACTCGGCAGACCGCTGCCAGCCGCTTTGACGCTCACGCCGACTTTGTCGACGGCGACAAGTTTGAACGGCGCGTAAGCGCTTAGGCGCTCGCGATCGGTCTTAAAATATTTTTTGTAGTCCAGGTCGTTCACCGTAAAACCTGTTCCGCCCGGAATAATCCGGACGCGGGCCACGGCTGTTTTTCTCCGGCCGACGGCTTCGAAATATTTGCTTTCTTTGTTAGTTTCTTTCGCCATTATTTTTCAATAATAAGTCTCTTCAACCTTTTTGCTTGCAGGGAATTTTTGGGCAACATGCCGCGGACCGCGTGCCTCAAAGCCCAGGTCGGATCTTTTTCCGAAACCTGCTTGTAGGTCGTGGTTTTCAAATGACCCATATAGCCCGTGTGACGATGATAAACCTTCTGCTCGACTTTCTTTCCTGAAAGCTCGATTTTCCCCACGTTTTTGACGATTACCTTGTCCTCTCCTTCCAAACGGGGGTTGTAACCGGCTGTGTGCTTGCCCTGCAAGATATTGGCGATTTTCGTCGCCAAACGGCCCATTTTTTGATTTTTCGCGTCAATGATATGTTCCATATTAAACAAACTTTATTTCCACCCAGGGCGCGCCGTCCCTCTTGCGCACGATTCCCAGTTTGACGATTCTCAAATAACCGCCCTTCCTCTCTTTATACTTCGGCGCAATTTCATGATAAATCTTCATAGCCGCTTTCTTGTTGAGACGGCTAAGCAACAGCCTCATCGAGGCCAAATCCTGCTTTTTCGCCAAAGTAACAAGCTTCTCCGCCAAGGGCCTGATTTCCTTAGCTCTCGCCTCGGTAGTCTTGATGGATTCGCGAATAACCAAATTGTTCAGCAACCCTTTGACGAATTGCCGGCGGTCTCCGGCTTTTCTCCCAAATTTTCTTCCCTTATGGCTGTGGTTCATAATTATTCTTCTTTAGCGTCAGCCGATCGGGTCTTCTTCTTTTCCGGCTTTCCGGCCGACAATTCTTTGACGTTCACCTCCGAGATTTTTTTGAAGTGGTCGAGCAAAATGTTTCCGGCTTTATGAAGGGCGTCAGACGGGCTGATCGTCCCGTCGGTCGTGATTTCCAAATCCAGCCTGTTGTAATCGGTACGATCGCCGACGCGCATATTCTCCACCTTGAAACTCACCGCCTGAACCGGCGTAAAAATGGCGTCCAAAGCGACGACTCCGATTTCCAATTTTTCGGTTTTTCTCCTTTCCACTGGGACGTATCCCAAGCCCTTATCGACGGTGATCTCCATTTCGATGTCGGCTTTCTTGTCGGTAACTGTGAAAAGATGCTCGTCGGGATTGGCGACGATCACCTGGCTGTTCGCTTCGATGTCTCTGGCGGAGACGTCCTTCTCCCCTTTGACTTTCAAGGTCAAAACCTGCGGCTCGTCGGCAAAAAATTGGAACCTGATCTTTTTCAAATTCAACCCGATTTCCACCACGTCTTCCATCACTCCCGGAATAGTCGAAAATTCGTGCAGGATCCCTTTCACCTTAAATTGGGTAACCGCCGCGCCGGGCAAGGAAGACAAAAGCACCCGACGAAGGCTGTTCCCCAAGGTGAGGCCGTAACCCGGATAAAGGCCTTCGACGCTGAACTTCCCGACTTTGTTATCTTCGGAAATTGTTTTGATATTAACTGTTTCGCTTAAAAGCGCGTATTGCATTTTTTTATTTTGAATAAAAGTTTACGACTAATTCCAAGTCAAAAGGCATGTCGATATCTTTGGGCTGGGCGACCATCTCGCCGATCATTTTTTCTTTATCCAATTTCAACCAGGTCGGCGGTTCATACTGCTTCAAGCGATTCCCCGCTTCCTTGGCGATCGGGTGATCGGCTGACTCTTTTCGAAAAGCGATTTTGTCCCCCGGCCGCAAACGCATCGAGGGAATGGTAACCTTTCTGCCGTTCACCGCGATATGGCCGTGTCCGACAAGCTGGCTCGCCACTCGGCGGGAAGGCGCGAACCCCAGGCGAAAAACGATATTGTCCAGGCGGCTCTCCAGATTTTTTACCAAGGCGACGTCAGTCGGCTCCTTGCTCTGCTCGCCCATGACAAACGCCTTTTTCATTTCAGCTTCGGTCAAGCCGTAAGTGAAACGAACCTTCTGCTTTTCCGCCATCTGTTTGCCGTATTCACCTTGGCGCCTCCGACCCTTTCCGTGTTGCCCCGGAGCATAAGGCTTCTTCACTTCGGCGCACTTGGCCGAAAAACAGCGATCGGCTTTCAAAAAAAGCTTCGCTCCCAATCTTCTTTCCTTTTTCTCCAAAATTCTTCTTGTCATGGTTACAAATTAAACTCTCCTCGGCTTTTTCGGCCGCGGACCATTGTGCGGCACCGGAGTCACGTCTTTGATCGACAAAATATTGAAACCGTGATTCACCAGGGACCTGATGGCCGAATCCCGGCCGACGGAAACACCCGAAACGATAACGTCGACATTGAAGGGGCCGGTCTTCGCGATTTTTTCGGCGATAGCGGCGATAATCTTCTGGGCGGCAAACGGAGTCGCTTTTTTCGGACCGGCAAAACCGAGCGATCCGGCCGAGGCCCAGGTAACCACGTTGCCGCGGCTGTCGGTTACGGTGATGATGGTGTTGTTGAAAGAAACGTTGATGTAGATCCTGCCGGAGTCGATGCTTTTTGAAGACTTCTTAGCGGTCGCCTTGGCCTGCTTTTCTTCTCCTTCAGCGATATTCTCTTGTTTCGAAACTACTTTCTTTTTACCCATGGTGGTCTTTCGAGATTATTTCAGCTCGACTTTTCTTTTGCCGCTAACGGCGGTTTTTCTCACGTTCCCGCGGACCGTCCGGGAATTGGTTTTGGTACGCTGTCCGCGAACCGGAAGCTTTCTCGCGTGTCTCGCGCCGCGGTAGCACTGAATATCCTTCAAACGGCCGATGTTCTGGCGGACAATCTGTCTCAACTCTCCTTCGATCTTGCAGTTTTTCTCGATAGAATCCTTTAAGAGGCTTATTTCGCCCGGATCAAGATTTTTGGCCCGTTTGTCGGGATCAATTTTGGTTTCGGTCAGAATTTTTTTGGAAACAGCCGGACCGATGCCGTAAATATAAGTAAGCGCCACTTCGATGCGCTTTTCGTCTGGAATATTTATACCTATTAATCGCATTTAACTATCCTTGTCTTTGCTTATGTTTCGGGGTTTTCTTGCAAACCACATAAATCCGCCCTCGGCGGCGGACAATCTTGCAATCCTTACAAATTTTTTTCACCGATGGTCTGACTTTCATACCGATGATTCTTGACTATGGTTTATAGATTTTTAAAGCCTACGGGTGATGCGTCCTCTTTTATCATCGTAGGGAGACATCTCCACCGTCACTTTGTCGCCGGGCAAAACCTTAATGTGATTCTGCCGCATGCGGCCAGATAGATACGCGAGAACTTCTTTTCCGCCCTCCAGCTCAACTCGAAAATTGACAGCCGGGAGAGCTTCAAGAACAACGCCTTTTTCTATCATGTAGGAAAATACTAACACAAGGCCCCGGCTGGAGTCAATATCCGCCCCCTTTATTCGAGGGTCAGGATGACGCGATCCGCGTCCCGGGGAACGCTCCTTACCCAGAACGGCCAAAGGGTAACGACCGCGGACCGGATTTCCGGATTTCCCACAACATAATTATTGACCTCCCCTTCTGATTTGCCGGCGACAGCCGCCTTAAACCCGGCGGCGTCGAAAATCTTAATCCATTCCGAAACGATGGTAAGCGGAATAATCGCCTTGCCCGTTCCAAAATTAACGCTAGCTTCGCCGTAGCGTATTTCGTAATTTTTCATTTCATAGCCTTCGCCCGGAGCGCTTGTTTTCAGTTTTTCTTCGACGACCTTGCGGACGCTTTTTTCGTCGAAAGCCATGATTTTTGTCTCGGCGGCAAGCACCATTTTAAAATTGCCATTTTCGTCGACATCGTTCACCACCTCTTCCTTAACGACGGCGTACGACGTCGCGCCGTTTATCGTTTTTAATTCCTCGGGCACGGCAATGTCTCCGGCGGTTTTAACCATCGCTAAAAGCTCCTGTCTGGACCTTTCTCTCAAAGCGGCGATGTCCGCTTCGGTGGGCACTTTGACGTCGCCGACAAACCCTCCCGCCATCGCCTCCTTGGACTCTCCATAAAATCCGTTAAACTTCGGCGTGCCCTCAAATCCGGGTATGCGCCAGCTCTGACCAGCCGCAAGATTGTATTCGGTTCCGGGCTTTTCCGCCGCCACCTCGACATCGATGCTTGAAGGAACGATCTTCCCCTCGTTGATGGCCGCGGCCGGAATGGTAACGGCCTTGGTTGTTTTAAAAACCTTTCCGCCCGTGGTGATAAAGCGCGTTCCTTTAACGATGGATTGCTTGCTCGAACTATAGGCGTTGTAAACGGTGATAATGCCGGTGGCGCTCTGCGCCACTTTTTTGGTGCCGCTCGCCGGCGCGCTGAAAACGTTGTTTTTATTCACGGCAAACACCTGCCCGGGAATGGTAAGTCCGGTTTCCGTATTCGCTTTGGTGGAAGCGGTAATGCCGATCGGCGTCTCCCAGGCGGTTTTCACCAAAGTCAATTTCACGTCCGCCCTCGGCAACACGTAAAGCGCCGCATACGCCAAAACGCCGGCGAGAACGATCCCCGAAGAAACCAGAACGATTTTTTTCAGTCCCCTCGGCCTCCGCGGTTCTTCCGGAGACGCTGGTCCGGGTTCGGGTTCATATTCGTGGATGACGGGTTCGATTTCCGACTCTTCTTTCGGTTCCTCCTGGATTGCCGGCGCCGGAATCGGCTTTTCTTCGAAAGTCGCCTTGACCCGGGGGCGACGTCCCGGCTTTACCGGAGCCGAAACCGGAATAATGTCGGCCACGGCCCGTTTCACTTTTTTGAAAACCGGATTGATTACCTGGAAGCCGGAGGCCAAAGCAAGGTTTATGACGTCATCGTCGCTCGACTCGATATTCACCTGCTTGCCCATGGCCGAGGCTTCACGGAAGATTAAATAAAAATTGTTGCCGTTTTCGGCGAGAACCGAATCTTTGGGAACGACGAGGGTTACCTTCAGCTCGCGGGCGTTCAGTATCTTCTGAATAATCGAGGCCGCGGTTTCGCTCCTTTTGAGATAAATTTTCTTATTTTCGGATTTGTCCATTAATTCAGGTTAAGCCACTTGATGCGTTGTCGGGCGAACCGATTAAAATTCTTATTCGAAGAAAACTGGATGAATTCCCGCTTCAAGATGTCGCCCGCTTTTTCCTGAGGCAGGAATGAAAACTTCGCTCCCCCGACAAGGCTGAAAGGCCTCGCCGAAGAGCCAATCTTGTCGCACATAATAAATACCGTCGGCTTAACCATTTTAGCATTGTGGCTCGCCGCTGACACGCCCTTCCCGAAAACGGAAAAATGTTTGTTAAAAACGAGCTTGAACTTTTTCAAAAAATCGGCCGAGGCGTCGTTTTGAAGGTAGCGATTCAGAACGACAGGGACGCTCTCCTTGAAAATCAAAAGATCGTCGTGGAAAGCCTGCAGGAGATTGTCGAGACCCCAGTCAAAATCCCCGGCCGGCAGGATGTCGCCGTTCTCCTTAACGGCGCAGACGTAAGTCTTGTCCTTCAAAATGTTTGCGAAAATAAAATTCTTATTACGGCTCTCCTCATGCAAAAGATGAGCCTTGACCGCCGTAGGCTCGCTGATAAAAAGTATTTCCCCGTTTTTCGGCAACCCTTTTTGAATTTTTTGGAAAGCCTCTCGGCTTGCCAAGGTTTCCGAAACCCCCACTTCGATCTTTTTCGCCGGAAAACCGATCGGATTTAGCACTTTGGATCCGTCCACCCGCGCCGAAACAATACGGGCGTCGGTCAATAAAACGTCTATTTCGGGAACGCCGAGCCGGAAACTCGCCGGCGTTCGTTCCTTGTCGAATACTTTCCAAATCGCCTGGGAGACTATATTAGAAAGCTCAGCCTCGCTTATCTCTTCGCGCGGCCGTTCACGCTCCTCGATGACCCGCGTGTAGACCGTTAAACTCAAGGAGGCCGGCGCGACTACTATATACTTTCCGTCAGATATCTCTATGAATTCAGTCTCCACGACTGAATTATAAAATAACCGCCCTGATGCGTCTAATTCCCGCCGCCGCGGATTCCTCTTTTTGGATTTTGAATTGCCCCAGAGTTCCCGTGCGAGCGACGTGGGGACCGCCGCAAATCTCCCGGCTGTAGGGCGAAATGTCGTAAACCTTCACTTTATTGCCGTATTTATCGTCGAAAACGCCCATGGCGCCGGATTTTTTCGCGCTTTCCAAATCCATCTCTTCGCAAACGACCGGCTTGTCCGCTTTGATGGCTTCGTTCACGTAATCCTCGACTTGCTTAATCTCCTCGTCCGTCAATTTCTCCGAATGGGAAAAATCGAATCTCAATCTTTCCGCAGTGATGTTGCTTCCTTTCTGGACGACGTGCTCGCCGAGCACTTTGCGGAGTCCCGCCAAAAGCAAATGGGCGGCCGTGTGGAGCTTGGTCGTCGCCTCGCTCTGGTCGGCCAATCCGCCCTTGAACATTCCAGCCGAAGCTGTCCGGGACAGCTCCTGGTGCTCTTTCATCTTTTTTTCGAATTCCCCCTTGTCAACGCTCACGTTTTTCTGAGCTGCAAGCTCCTCGATGATTTCGATGGGAAAACCGAAGGTTTGATAAAGATTGAAGGCTTCTTTGCCGGAGACGCCGTCCGTCTGATCGATTTTTGAAAATTCCCTAAGACCTTTTTCTAAAGTTTTCATAAATTTCCCCTCCTCTTTTTCCAACTCCTCGTCGACAAAGGCCCTATTATTTTTCAACTCGGGATAAACGTCCTTGTAAATTTTCCTGACGATATCGGCAATCCGTTTCATCCAAACGCCGTCGCCGACGCCGAGCTCGCGACCATAAACCGCCGCCCGCCTGATCAAACGCCGCACGACATAACCCTGATCCTTGTTTGAAGGACCGACCCGGGCCGGCTCGGACATGATAAAGACGGCTGCTTTCAAATGATCGGCGACAATCTCGAAGGCCCGGCGGTTATCGGCATACTTTTTGCCGGACAAGCCCTCGATCTCTTCGATGATCGGCGCGAAAAGCTCAGACTCGAAAATATTTCCAAGGCTGTTTGCCACCATGGCGATCCTTTCCAATCCTCCGCCGAAATCGACGTTTTTGTTTTGAAGCGGTTTCCAACCCTCCACGGTTTTTTCGAACTGCATGAAAACCGAATTGCCGATCTCCAAAAACCGGCCGCAGTCGCAGTTAAGATGGCAATACTTCCCGAATTTCGGATCGTGCGCTTTTCCGGTGTCGTAAAAAGTCTCGGAGTCCGGGCCGCCCAATTCGCCCAAGGCGTCCCCTCGCTGCCACCAATTTTTGTCGCGGTAAGCGAAAACGCGATCTCGGTCGAAATCAATCTCTTCGCCCGACCCCAAATCTCCCTTGCCAGTCGTCGCCGGACCTTCTCCGGATTCAAGACCGTATTTCTTGAAAACATCTTTGATGATGGCGATAGCTTCGTCGTCTTTTTCCAGGCCGATCTTGGGATCGCCGGCGTAGACGGTTTGGTAAAGCCTATTCGGATCAAGCTTGAGCTCCTCGATCAGAAACTCGTACCACCAATTAAGCTGTTCTTTTTTGAAATAGTCTCCCAAAGACCAGTTGCCGAGCATCTCAAAGAAAGTGTCGTGCCGACTGTCCCCGATCTCCTCGATGTCCTCGGCCCGGAAGCATTTCTGGGAATCCACGAGCCTTTTCCCGGCCGGGTGTTTTTCTCCGGCGAGATAAGGCACGAGCGGGAACATACCCGAATTCGTAAAAAGCAGGGTTGAGTCGTTTTCGGGAATTAGGGAAGCCGAAGGAATGACGGCATGTCCCCTTTCCTTAAAAAAATCCAGATATTTTTTTCTGATCTCGTCGGCGGACAACATGTTAGTATTCCCCGAACTTGACGGACTTCTGATGCTGCCTGATTTTTTCCAAAGCTTTGGCTTCGATTTGCCTGATGCGCTCCCTGGTAACACCGAAAATCTTCCCGACCTCTTCCAAGGTGTGCGGATTGTTGTCGCTCAAGCCAAACCTCAGCTCCAAAATCTTCCGTTCCCTTTCGGTCAGATCGTTCAAAACCTCCCTGATCTGGTCTTTCAAAAGCTCGCGCGAAACCACCTGTGAAGGAGAAAGGGTCTTCTCGTCCTCGATAAATTCCGAAAGAGTCGAATCCTCCTCCTCTCCGACCGGGGATTCGAGCGAAATCACTTCTTGGGAAATCTTCTGGATATGACGAATTTTATCCACGCTTACGCCCATTTCGATGGCCACCTCTTCGGCCAACGGCTCGCGGCCAAGCTCCTGCATCAATTTTCGTCTCGCCTGGGTGTATTTGGAAATTGTCTCCACCATGTGGACCGGAATTCTGATGGTGCGTGAATGATCGGCCAAGGCGCGGGTGATCGCCTGCCTGATCCACCAGGTGGCGTAGGTCGAAAATTTGAATCCTTTACGATAATCGAATTTCTGGACCGCCCGGAAAAGTCCGAGGTTCCCTTCCTGGATAAGATCGAGGATACCGAGCTGGGGACTCCGGTTGACGTAACGCTTGGCGATGGAAACCACGAGCCTCAAGTTGGCCTTAATAAGTTTCTGCCTGGCTTCTTCGTCCCCATGAGCCACTTTTTTGGCGATTTCCCTTTCTTCAAGAGTCGTTAAAAGCGGGGTTTTGCCTATTTCTTTCAAATAGATCTGGACGTTGTCCGGAAGCTCGCCGGTGATCAAGGTCGCATCCTCAAGCTCTTTTTGGGTGATCTCGTCTCCTGGAAGCTCAATCAAGTTGCCGACGTCGATAACGCGCAATCCGGCTTCTTCAATACGGTCGTAAATGTGCTCCAGGAAAGGAACGTCCGCCTCGATTCTCGGGAAAAATTTCAAAATCTCAAGATCGGTCACAAATCCTTTGGCTTTGCCTTGGGTAAGCAGCTCGTCGAGGATCGCCGGATCGAATTTGAATTTGCGCGGCTTTTCCGCGACCGCCGTTTTTTTCGCCGGTTTGACGGCTTTCTTCGAGATCTTTTTCGCGGCTTTTGGTCTGGCTGCTTTCTTCGGTTTCCGCGGTTTAACCGGCTTGCGCGCCAACCGCTTCTTTGCCGGTTTCCGCGCCTTGGTCGCCGGTTTTCGCGCTTTTTTCTTTTTTTTGTCTTTAGCCATTATAAAGAATTTTTTTGGCCCTTAGGGCTTCTATTTTCGCCGTGATGTCCTGAAAATCTTTGATATATCCGAGGGTTTTCTCGTCCGGATCACCTCCCGAAGCCTGGATCAGCTTCTTTAGGCTGTCGCGTTTTTCCATCCAAAATTCCATTTCCAGGTTTCTGCCGAGTTCTTCCATTTCTTCCTCCCTGGAAATTCCGGCCGCGTCGGTTTCGCCGAGCCCGGAACGCAGATTGATCAGATTGGCAAGGCTGGCGAAATCCTCACTCTCCGGCTGTTTGCCTTCGGCAAGGCAGTAATACACCTCGAGATACTTTTGCGGGAGAAACTCCTTGACCTTTTCCACGCGCTCCTTCGAGGCGCTGTCTCCGGAGAAACAACCGAGCAATCGTTCGGCAATCAGCTCCCGCCTTGATAATTTAATATCCCGTAAATCGACGGGTATGTCAACTTTTTTGACGGCCTCCGGACCTGTTGTTCCGAGTTTTTCCATCTCCTCCCGCAGGCTGGATTCGCGGATACCAGTGCGATCGGCCACCTGTTTCAACCAATGGTCTCTTTCGATGGCGCTTGAAATCTTCCTCACTTTTTGAAGCGCCATCCTGATGCCCTGTTTGCGGTCGCTGATATCGCCGTCCTTCAAGAATTCCCTGCAATAATATTCCATGCCGCCGACGCTCTGACCGGCAAGATCTTTCAAAAGCCCCGGCTTTAAAAGAACGAGATCGGCCGCGTCCTTGATCTGCAGCCCTTTTCCCGCGGCGATTCCGCCGAGATCGAGCACTCGCACCTCGAAATCGTTTTCAAGGCCAAGATCGATGCTCCGTTCGGTCGCCTGCTTTCCAGCGGCGTCGTTGTCGAGATTCAAAACCAATTTGTTCGTGTGGCGATGAAGCACCCTCAACTGATCAATGGTTAACGCCGTTCCCGAAATGCCGATCGTGTTTTTGACCCCGTCTTGATGACTCGCGATCACGTCCATCATCCCCTCGACGATCAGCGTAAAACCCGCGTCACGGATCGCCTCTTTCCCCTGGACCAATCCATAAAGAATCTTCGATTTGGAAAAAATCGGCGTCTCCGGGGAATTCAAATACTTGGCCGTTTCCTCGGTCTCGTAATTCGGCAAAATCCGGCCGGAAAAACCGACGGGCTTTCCGAAATTATTGAAAAGCGGGAACATGATTCGGCCGCGAAAGCGGTCAAAATATTTTCCTTTTTCGCTCCTCACGGTCATTCCGGAACGCACCAGGTCTTTGACGTCGAAGCCGACATTGATGAGATGCAGGGTCAGATCCTCAAAGCTTTGGCTCGCGAATCCGATGCCGAAATTCTCTATACTTTCGGAGACGACGCCCCTTTTTTGAAGATAACCCCGACCGACCTCTGATGCTTCAAGGTTTTTTTGATAAAACTCCATGGAAATCCGGCTGATATCGTAAAGTACGCCGAATTCCCGTTGATCGGCCGGGCTCACGCGCCGGAGCTCGATGCCGGCCTTCTCGGCTAAAACCTGGAGCGCCTCGTAAAATTCCAGGTTTTCATATTTCATCAAAAACTTAAAAATATCCCCGCCCTCGTTGCAGCCGAAGCAATGCCAGATCTGCCTTTCCGGCGAAACCATAAAAGACGGCGTCCGCTCTTTGTGGAACGGACAACTCGCCTTCAAATTCCTGCCGGCCGGCTTTAAGTCGAGGTAGCCCCGGAGAAAACCGACGAGATCAAGCCTTGATTTTATTTCTTCAATCGGAGATGCCATGTTTTCGGAAAGCCGCCTGGATTATGTTGTCCAAAAATTCCGGAAAATTCAGGCCCGAAGCCCAAGCCCCTTGAGGCAAAAGGCTTGTCGGCGTCATCCCCGGAATGGTGTTCACCTCTAATATATACAATTTGCCGTATGGGGACAAAATCATGTCCGTTCGAGAAAAACCGGAGGCGCCGATCGCCCGGTGCGCCGCAAGAGCCGTCTTTTGGATGAGCTGGATGAAATCTATCGGCAGTCTCGCCGGCGTCGTCTCTTCGGAGGCGCCCGGGACGTATTTGGCGTCGTAATCGAAAAAGTCGGATGTTTTCGGAGCGATTTCCGTCGGCGCCAAAGCCCGGCTGTTTTCCAATCCGTCATCGATAACGCCGCAGGTCAATTCTCTGCCCTTGATAAACTCCTGGATCATAATGTTGCGGCTGAAAGCAAAAGCCTGTTCCAGGGCCGGATAAAGCTCGTCCGGATTTCTGACAACGGCTACGCCTACCGACGATCCTTTGTCAGCGGGCTTTACGACTACCGGCCAATCGAGATCTATCCGCAGGTTTTTTAAATCCCCGAGATGCTGGATCGAAATGGATTCAGGAGTGTTCAACCCGGCGGTTTTAAAAACCCTCTCGGAAAGAATCTTGTTCATGCCGAGGGCGCTTGAAGCCGGACCGCTCCCGGTATAGGGAAGACCGGCCTCTTCGAGAATCATTTGGATTGTTCCGTCTTCGCCGTACTCGCCATGCATGGCGATAAAAGCGAGATCAACCAGCTCTTTTAATTCATGTGCCTCCGTCCCCCATCGCCCGCGCCTGTCTATTATTACCGGAAAGACCTCATACTTTCTCCGATCCAAAAACTTGGCCACGGTTTTGCCGCTCGACAAAGAAACATCGTGCTCGGAAGACGGCCCTCCCATCAGAACCGCGATGCGTTTTTTAATCAACATAATCTAGCGGATTAATTTTCACCACGCGCCTTCATCGCTCCGACGACTTTTTGGACGGCCAGGGAATAAGCCGCCTGCCTCAGAGTCGATTTTTTCGAAACCTTCGAAAGTCTTTCAAACTCGGACCAGACCGAAGCGAAAGCCTTGTCCATCAGTTTTTTCAGTTTCGCATAAACCTCTTCTTTTTCCCAATAATAATTCTGGAGATTCTGCACCCATTCGAAATAAGAAACAACCACGCCGCCGGCGTTCGCCAAGACATCCGGAAGAATCAAAATCTTTTTGGCGGTTAAAACCTCTTCGGCTCTAGGAGTCACCGGGCCATTCGCCATTTCCAAGATGTGCCTCGCGTTGATTTTCGAAACGTTTTCCTCGTTGACGGCGTTCTCGAGAGCCGCCGGAACCAAAATGTCGACATTGAGGCTTAAAACTGCTTCCGCAGGCAAAAGCTTGCCCCCGGGAAACCCCTTAAAAGTATCGTTCGCCGCTTTATAATCGAAAGCCTTGTCTATGTTCAATCCCTTTTCGTTATAAAGAGTGTTTTTGCTGTCGGAGACCGCCACAATCTTATAGCCGTTTTTATAAGCGAATTTGGCGAAATACGAGCCGACGTTTCCGAAACCCTGGACGGCGATCGAAACGTTCTTCTTCTGCTTCTTCAGTTTTTTGACGAACGAATCGAGAACATACGAACCACCCAAACCCGTGGCTTCGGTGCGGCCCTTCGAGCCTCCAAGTTCCAAAGGCTTCCCGGTGAGCACGCCCGGTTCCTTGCGACCGACGATTTTTTCGTATTCGTCGAGCATCCATCCCATGATTTCGGCGTTGGTGTTCACATCCGGCGCCGGAATGTCTTTGTCGCTACCGATATGTTCGGCAATCAATTTGATATAGGCGCGGCTCAATCTTTGCAATTCCGATTTCGAAAGATTTTTAGGATTGACGACCACACCACCCTTGCCGCCGCCGTAAGGAATGCCGACAACCGCCGTCTTCCAAGTCATCCACATCGAAAGCGCCTGCACTTCTTCCACGGTCACTCCTTCGTGAAACCTGATTCCGCCCTTGTAAGGACCGCAGGCGCTGTTATGCTGGCTTCTCCAAGCCTTGAACTTCTGGATTCTGCCGTTGTCGAGCTTCACGGAAATTTCTCCGGAAACCAGATTTTCGATCTTCAGTAAACGGTCAACGGTTTTTTTATCAAGCTCAAGGATTTTGGCTATATCAAGCAATTGCTGTTTGGCGCTTTCAAGCGGGTTGTTCTTCATAGATAATCTAATTCTAATCCCGATTTTCCAAAGCCCCAAATCCAAATGAAACTTGCCAAAAGGCCCTTAAAGTGCTAATTTAAAACCCTGGTCCACACAATTTATGAAGGAGGTTTCTGTATGATCCGGATGTCTGAAACGCCCCGATTGTTAGCCGAAGATTTCAAGGCCCTGCCGAAAGCCATCAGACAAGAAGAGACTCAGCGAGAAAACTTGCAACGAGGTCTCAAAGACGTGCTCTGGCTGCCGCCCTGCGGCGACGAAAATGCCATTGACGCCGGGGCCCAGCTCGCCAAACAGGCCGCGAATCGAGACACTCTCGGTTTCCTGAACGATCTTAGTCAGAGAGCGATTATCGTCGAAAAGCCGACTCAGACGAAGGTGGCCGCCATAGGCCATTGCGTCAGCTATCGCGACCATCGTTATCCCGGACAGATCTTCAAGGTGATTCTTTGCGGCGAATGGCACGACCCGATGGAAGACAAAACGCGCGACGAACCCCGGAAGGTCAACGTCCACGCGCCGCTTAGCAAGGTATTGATGGGCATGGAAATCGGAGAAACCCGCCATCTTTACTGGGATCCGAGACAACCGCCGGCGGAGATCGTCGTCGAACGGATCGAATAACCCGAAAGTTCTTTTGAAAGCGCCCCGGAGCAATCCGAGGCGCATTCTGTTACAGCTTTCAACCGGTAAACTGATTTTTCTTATCCTTCCTCGGCCGGGCTCGAACGCTCGCGCTCTCGAGGATTCAAAGGCATGATAACCGCCGCAACCAGATAAATTGGAACTCCGCTGCCGGCAAAGGCGAGCGCGACGAAAAGCAGGCGGAAAACAACCGGATCAATTTCAAAATATTCCCCGAGGCCCCCGCAGACTCCGAAGATCATCCGGTTGGTCCTCGACCTATATAGTTTTTTTATTTTTTCGGACATGATTCTTTGAAAAATTATAGCATAAAATAAAAGCCGCGAAGCGAAATTCGCTCCGCGGCCCGGCTCAAGCTTCGACGCTCGGGCCGAAAGACATCATCATCATCTGTCTGTCCGCGTCCCGGATGACGCAGAGCCCTTGCCACGGCTGAGGACAAAGGCAAGACACCTTGCCTCCTCCATGGAGGCAATACTGCTCTTCATCCTCTTTGTCGTCGCTTAAGCTGTAGAAAGAACACACACCCATGTCGACTTTCTCGTCGCGCTGGAGACGAAAGACCAATTCCCTCGCTGGAAACGGAGGCCAGCCGCGGATCTGTGGCAGATACTTCACCAGAAGCTCCAGTCGCTCCTGGGGATAAAGGGCTCTCTGGAGCTCCTCCACCCCGCCGAGTCGCCGCAATTCCTTTAGGGCCTCTGAAACGCGCGCGTAACGCATGATTTTGCACCTCCGAAGTTTGATGCGGACGCTCGTTTAAAATATCGCTTTTTTAAACCGATGGTCAAGGTTCGGTTATCCTTGAGAAAAGACCCGCAAGAGTATAAGCTGAAAATACGCTCGGGAGAGGTCGCATTGCGCCTCTTCGGCGCACCCGCCGAAGAGGCGGGAGTGGCCTAAAAGTTATATATTATTTTTATGTCTTAAGATTTAAGAAAAATAACAAGCTTTATAAAGGCTTCACAAATAATTTAAAAAGAAGACTTAAAGAGCATAACGATGGTCATTCCGATTTTACCGCCCGAAATGGAAAGTTTGAATTAATATTCTGCGAAGTATATATTAACGAAGACGACGCGCGGGAAGCTGAACGATATTTCAAAACTGGGCACGGAAGAAAAATTCTGAAAAACAAATTAAAAAATACGCTTGGAGAGGTCGCATAGTGGCCTAGTGCGTTCGCTTGGAAAGCGAATATACCGCAAGGTATCCAGGGTTCGAATCCCTGCCTCTCCGCAAAATAAAGCCCCGTTTCAAAAGATTATACAAATAATAATATGATAAAAATCAGAAGAGACTCGGGATACACAGATAGTATGCGCGCCTATAAAGTTATTCTAGATGAAAAGATAATCGGAGAGCTAAGAGATGGCCAAGAAATTACATTAGAGGTGCCAAAAGGTGTTCATCAGTTGTATTTGAAAATAGATTGGTGTCGTAGTAATACAGTTAATTTTGATGTCAACGATAGTAATATCAATTTTGAATGTGGCAGTAATTTACGAGGGTTCAAGATTTTGCTTTCACTATTTTATATTATCTTTCTAAGAAATCAGTATCTCTGGTTAAAGAAAAATCTGTAATACAAAAAATTATATCAGTTGTGAAAACATTAGTTGTGATTGTAAAAATAATTTTCCGCCAAAGAAAAATTTGAAATTATCCTTTCCGCCCCGGTTCCTGCCTTCGCTCATAAGTTTTAGTCGAGCAGGCAAAGCGAGGGTACGGCAGAAAATGAAGTAAGAGGAAATTCCGCCTACCGATCTCAAAGAATTCTGCTCGGATATTTTCAGACAGACTCCGCGCTTATAATAACCCCGTACTGGCGAGCAGCGAGATCCCCTGCCACTCCTTCAAATACGTGCTAAAATAACAACGATGCCCGATTTCAAAAAATCAGGCGTCGACCGGCTTAACGATCGTTTCATATATCTTGATATTGTTTTAGTTGTTTTTCTTGTCATCGGACTTAGCGCAGACATCTTCCACCTTTTGCCCGCCAAGTCGAGTGCCTATTTTCTAATTTTCCTGTCGATCGTCGGCACTTTGCCGGTTGTCGCCAATGCCGCGAAGGCGCTCTATAAACGCCGTCTTACCATCGATCTTCTCGCGAGCATCGCTCTTATTTTTAGCCTTATCGCCCGGGCTTGGTATTCGGCGGCTTTTATCAACCTCATGATCGCTTCGGCGAGGATTTTCGAAAGATACACCGCCAATCGCGCGCGGCACATTATCCACGCGCTTTTGAAAAACAAACCCATCAAAGCCAAAATCCAAGTCGATCATACGGTCAAGATCGTCCTGGTCGAAAATATCAAAGCCGGCGATCTTGTCGTTATCGAATCCGGAGACCAGTTGCCGATCGACGGCTTGGTCGTCTCCGGACAAGGAGCGATCAACCAAGCGATATTAACCGGCGAAAGCGAGCCCGTCTTAAAAAAGGTCGGCGACCGAGTCTTCAGCGGCACAGTCAACGAATCGGGCTCGCTCGTCGTTAAGGCCGAAAAGCTCGGCGAGGAAACCGCTTTCGCGAAAATCGTAAGGCTGGTGGACGCGGCCAGCCGCATGAAGACCGCCGAAGAAAGCGTGGCCGACAAATTCGTCGCCTGGTATATCGGCCTCGCGCTTATCGGTTCGACGGCCATCTTCATCGCGACTAAAAACATCGACCTGGTGCTTTCGCTACTCCTCGTCGTCTGCGCCGACGATATCGCCGTGTCTATTCCCTTGACGTTCACCGGAGCGATAACGAGAGCGGCCCACGAAGGCGCCATCGTCAAAGGGGCGGTATTTTTGGAGACAATCTCCCGCATCCAAACTATCATCACCGACAAAACCGGAACCCTGACGAGAGGTAAACCGCAGGTTACGGCTGTCGAGCCGATTAAAATGAGCGAAGAAAAATTCTTAAAAATGCTCGGAACGGCGGAGACTTATTCCAAGCATCCGACAGCCAAGGCCGTCCTCCAATATTTGAAATCCAAGAACATCGCCGTCGAACTTCCGGAAAAATTCGAAGAAATTCCGGGCGAAGGCATCTGCGTCGAATACCGCCGTCAAAAAATATGCGCCGGAAAAATGGACTACCTGGAAAAACAAGGCGTGCGAATCACCGCCGAGCTCAAGAAAATAGCGGCCATCGCCAAAGACAGCGGCGCAAGCATCACCAGCCTCGGCGTAAACGAAAAATTCGCCGGCATCATTTTTTTTGAAGACCAACTCCGGCCGTTCGCCCAGATCGTCGTCAAACACACCAAAGAATTCGGCGTCAAACGCTGGGTAATGATTACCGGCGATAATGAAAAAGTCGCCGCCCGAGTCGCCAAAGACGTCGGCATCGATATTTTTAAAGCCGATCTGAAGCCCGAAGACAAAGTGGCGATCA
Organism: Patescibacteria group bacterium; assembly: GCA_023380305.1. GTDB lineage: Bacteria > Patescibacteriota > Minisyncoccia > UBA6257 > Colwellbacteraceae > JAMCQZ01. The sequence continues at coordinate 36,244 of JAMCQZ010000006.1, read as the reverse complement.
TCGCCGAGCTTAAAAAGGAATACGGTCAGGTAGCCATGATCGGAGACGGAGTGAACGACGCGGCCGCTCTGGCGGCGGCGGATCTGAGCATCGCCATGGGAGCTATCGGTTCGGACGCGGCGATCGAGGCGGCGGACATCGCGCTTATGTCCGATAATCTGCGCGTCATTCCGAAGCTGATGGATTTGAGTAAAATCGCCCTTAAGATCGTCAACCAGGACTTTTGGATCTGGGGCATCACGAACACTGTGGGTATTTTCCTCGTATTGCTCGGAGTCCTCGGCCCGATCGGCGCTGCGGTTTTTAATTTTGTCACCGATTTCTTACCGATTACCAATTCCCTCAGAATCATCCGCATCCGGTTAAAACACCGGGAAGTTTGACTATAAGCTCATTTCGCGAAGCCTCTGTATTCTTTCCGCGATGGGCGGATGGGTGGCGAAAATAGACGATGCCCGCTTGACCTTGAAAGGATCGGCTATCCAAAGATGGGCGGTCGCCGAAGCCGGCGATCGCATCGACGTCTGGTCCGTTGAAATTTTTTCCAAAGCGGAAGCCAAACCTTCGGGATAACGGGTCAAAAGCGCAGAAGAGGCGTCGGCTAAAAACTCCCTTTTCCGCGAAATGGCGAGCTGAATCAGATTGACGGCGATCGGCGCGATAATGGCGAGAACAACGCCGACCAGGTAGAAAGCGCTCCGCAACTCTTTGCTGTCGTCGTCCCGGCCGAACCACCGGGGGGATCTTAAAAAAATATCCGCGAGTATGGCGACGAATCCGACGAGCACGGCCGCGGTTACGGCTATCAGGGTGTCGCGGTTTTCGATGTGGCTCAATTCGTGGCCGAGCACGCCTTCCAGTTCCGTTTTGTTCAGTTTCTGCAGCAAACCGCTTGTTACGGCGATTGTCGCGCGGTCAGGCGCCCGGCCGGTCGCAAAAGCGTTCGGGCTCGGGTCGTTAATGATATAAATCTTTGGTACAGGCGCGCCGGCGGCGATGGCCAGATTTTCGACGAGATGATAAAGCTCCGGATTGTCTTCATGCGCCACCGGTTTTGCCTTGGCGAGTCCCAGAGCGATATTGTCCGCGAAAAGGAAGCTCGCGCCGCTCATCGCGAGGCTAAAAACAATCGATCCGAGAAGGATCACGGGACTATCGTAAAAATAACCAAACCCCCAGCCGACACCGATGACAACGGCAATAAAAACCGTGAAGAGCATCCACGTTCTTTTTATATTCGCGTCTTTTTCCGTATAGATGTTTCTGGCCATATTGAGTCAACGCTTCCGTAAAACCCGCGATTGGCGCGCGAAGCGGCTACGTTCAAAACGAAATTAAAATTGCACCTTAACGGGCTCCTTTTCCTCAACGGCGGTTTCGAAGAAAGGTTCCGTCCGGAAGCCGAACAGCCTGGCGATGATATTCGTCGGAAATCTCTGAACCCTGATATTGATCTCCCTCACGTTGCTGTTGTAAAAACGCCGGGAGGCCTGGATTTTATCCTCGGTGTCGGAAAGTTCGCGCTGAAGTTCGATAAAATTGACGTTGGCCTTAAGTTCCGGATAATTCTCGGCGACCGCGAAAAGCGTTTTCAAGGTTCCGCTCAAGACATTTTCGGCTTTATCCCTTTCCAGGGGGCTTCCTTTGTTTTCGGCCACGCTCGCTCTCGCGGCAGTCACCTTCTCCAGAACAGCCGCCTCGTGGGTCATGTAGCCCTTGACCGTTTCCACTAAATTGGGAATTAAATCAAACCGCCTTTTCAATTGGACATCGATATCCGACAAAGCTTCTTTAACCCGGATTTTCAAGACAACCAGCCCGTTATAAGAACCGGCTATCCAGATCAGGATCAACGCGATAATCCCCCATAAAATATACATAAAAATGTTTTTTATTTTCGGCGACTTCTATTTATATTGAGTATAGCACAATAAATCGACAAGCCGCGCCCTGGGGGCGCGGCGCGATCTTGCTAATAAGTTTCGGGCATTCCTTCTCCGTGGCTATGCTCTTCTTTTTTTGGAATGTCGGTGATAGCCGAACCGATCGTCAGATAATTGCTCGCGACGGAGATGGCATTTACAAAAGCCGTTTTCGTCACTTTAAGCGGATCGATGATGCCCTTTTCTTTCAAGTCGCAGAATTCGTTTGTTAGGGCGTTAAAACCCCGCCACTTTCTGGCCGCGGACTCTTTCTCCAGTTTGGAAATGATTTCATCCGGCTTCTCGCCACTGTTCAAAACAATGGCGTTGATCGGAGCCCGAAGCGCCTTCGCGATTACCTTTCCAGCCGCGGCTTCAACCGGACCGCCGGAAACCGAAATCTTTCCCTCAACGTTGAAAAGCGCCATGCCGCCTCCCGGGATTATTCCCTCTTCCATGGCCGCCTTAGTGGCCGCCACGGCGTCTTCAACCCTTTGTTTTAATTCCTTCTGGGTGGACTCGGTCGGCGCTCCGACTTTAATGACGGCCACACCGCCGGAAAGCTTGCCCAAACGCTCCTGCAATTTTTCTCTGTCGTAATCGGAATCGGTTTTCTGAATCTGCGCCTTGAGCTGGCTGACTCTCGCGTCAATGTCTTTCTTCTCGCCGGCGCCGCCGACGATCGTCGTGTTGTCTTTGGTCGCAACCACGCGATGGGCCCGTCCCAAAGCGGTAACGTCGACCCCATCGAGTTTCCGGCCGAGTTCTTCGGAAATGAATTCCGCTCCGGTAACAACGGCGATATCCTGGAGCATTTCTTTCCGCCGGTCGCCGAATCCCGGGGCTTTTACCGCCAGAACATTAAAGATTCCCCTTAATTTATTCACCACTAAAGTAGCCAAAGCCTCGCCGTCAACGTCGTCGGCGACAATCACAAGCTCTTTCTTGCCGACTTTAATCAGCTTTTCCAAAAGCGGCAGCAAATCATTGATGGCCGAGATTTTCTGATCGGTCACTAAAATGTAGGGGTCATCGATCGCCGCTTCCATTCTTTCGGGATTGGAAATCATGTATTGCGAAATATAGCCCTTATCGAACTGCATGCCCTCGACGATCTCGTAAGAGTTGCTCACCGTGTTCGAATCCTCGATGGTCACCACCCCTTCCTTGCCGATCTTTTTCATGACCTCGGCGATTAATTTTCCGATCTCGCTATTTTTGGCGGACAGGGTAGCCACTTCTTCCACTTTTTTCTCGTCGTCGATCAATTCCTTCTGATCCTCCAGGGCCCGGACCACCTCCTCGCTCGATTTTTTCAACGCTTCAGCCAATTGGATAACGTTGAATCCTTTGTCGCTTATCTGGCGTTCGCCCTCCTCGATCATGGCATGAGCCAAAACCACGGCGGTGGTCGTGCCGTCGCCGACATTGTCGTTCGTCTTATCGGCCGCCTGTTTCAAGAGGTCAGCTCCAAGATTTTCGTATTTGTCTTCGAGCTCGATCTCCTTAGCAACGGTCACGCCGTCAAAAGTAACCTGCGGAGCGCCGTAGCCTTTTTCGATGACGACCGCCCGACCGCGCGGGCCAAGAGTCATTGTCACGGCGCGCGCCAATTTGTCTATGCCTTTTTTCAAGGATTTTCTCGCTTCTTCGTCGAATAAAATTTGTTTAGCCATAATATTGATGTTCGTTTTTTAGAAATGCGATTCGGTTTATTCCACGATCGCTAAAATATCATCTTCGTCTCCGACCAGATATTTTTTGCCGTCGATTTCGATTTCGTCCGGGCCGTATTTTTTGAACAAAACCGTATCGCCGACTTCGACCGCTACCGGCCGCCTCTCGCCTTTTTCGTTGATTTTTCCCTCGCCGACGGCGATGATTTTGCCCTTGACCGGCTTTTCCTTGTCGGCCGTGTCCGGGATGATGATGCCGGATTCGGTGGCTTTTTCTTCTTCGATCGGCTCAAGGAAAATATGGTTGGATAAAGGTTTTATGGTCATTTCGACTTATGTTATATCATAATCCATCATGTTTTTGTCAAGGTCTTTCAATACGGTTTTATCGGAAGACCAAAGTCCGCCGGATGGAATCTTCATCTGTCCTCGTCCGCTTCCGGCTTTGTCAAAATCATCGGCTCGACATTTGCTCCGGCACCGCTGATTTTCAGAACGTCTCTATCGATTTTCCCGAACTCTTTATACGCCTGGTTGTACATCCCAACCGAGGTCCCGAGATAACTTCCTAGCTTTTTCATATATTCGTCATAACTTACTAGATGTCTTACTAAACCTTCCACCCATTTTTTAATTTCCTTGGCCGATTCCTCGATCTGCAAAGCTCTCAATCCCTGAAGTACTGTCTGCAAATAAGCCAAGAACGTTGTCGGGGAAATAATAATAACTCTCTTTTCTTTTATGGCGTATTCGATTAAGTCCGTCGTATTCACCTTGACCGCTCCCACCTTATTGACCAGAAGATCGTAATAAATGGCTTCGGAAGGAATAAACATAAAAGCGAAATCCATCGTGTTTTCCGCCGGCCGCACGTATTTCGAAGTCTCGTCGATACGGTTCTTCAAATCCATCTTGAATTGCTTTTCCAAATCCTCCCTTCTCGTGGCATCGTTCTCGTTTAAAATGCGTTCGTAGTTCTCCAAAGAAAATTTCGAATCCACCGGAATGACTTTGTCTTTGACGAAAACCGCGGCGTCCACGATTTTGCCGTCCTTGAATTTGTATTGCATCTTAAAGGAGTTCGGCGGCAAGACGTTTTTCAAAGTTTCTTCCAAAAAATATTCTCCGAGTACTCCTCTTTGTTTCGGATTTTTCAAAATATCCTGGAGATTCTTTAATTGGTCGGCCAAGTTGACGACCTGTTTTTGCCCCTCGCCCACCTTTGTCAGCTCTTCGGTGATTTCTTTTATCATCCGACTACTTTCCCCGAACTGCGACTGCATCACTTTCGGCAGCTCGCCGAGCTTTGCGTCCAGGATGCGGCTCATCTCGTTGATCTGATTCTGTAATAAGACCAGAGAATTGTCCGGCTCAGCGGTTCTTTTCTTAAAGAAAAGAACGTAAGCGAAAAAAAGCAAAGATATCAAAAATAGGCCCGCTATTACCCCGAAAAGTATTTCCATAAGCCAATTTTAAACCAAAACTCCGGATACCGCTATTTTAGGGATTCCCCTTCGCAAAGGGGCTCACCAGACAGAAATTATTGTCGCTTTGATCGGTTACCAAACCCTGGAAATGACAATCGTTCAAACAACTATCGTCGCAACAACCCAAATAATCGTAAGTGTAGCTTACGGAAATTTTGTAATCCGATCCGACCGACCGCTCCGGCCGCAAGACAACAACCTCCGTGCCATCGTTTTCGGTAACTAAAGAATTAACAACCTCACTCCCTTTTATCAAACTGATGCGGATGGATTTATCTTTAGAATCGGGTTTTGTGCCGCTGCTTCGCCAATTAACAGTCATGTTGTCTCCGGGAGCGAAGCTTTCCCCGCCGTTCGGATAATCAACCTCCACCCAGGCTTGCGCGTCCCCTGTCCTTATCGGAAAAGCATTCAATGATTTATTATCACAGACGACGTTTCTTAGCGGAGCCGGGTTGGGTCTTTTTTCTCCTTCGGTTGCGGTTACGGCAAAAAATGCGAGTTCGCCTCGATTGATTTCCCTATTTGTGCGTTTCGCATCAATGGCGATATTAAAGCTGAGGCGGACGCCGGCGGCCACCGCCATCCTGTTCAACAGCTCCGACGTCAGCGCTTGGCCGGATAATCCTGTTTTTTTAGAAGAAAAGAAGCTCTCGACGTTTTTCCTATAATCATCCGCCAGGCTTTGATCGATTAAATTTTGATTTCCGGTCAACCGCATGATGACCGCTCCGGCTTCATAAACATCGGCCGGCTCCTCGGAACCGAATTCCCACGCGTTTTTTTCAAGCTCCGCCGAAACTGGGACTCCGTCAAAACGAGAAAAATAATCCACAGACATTTTAACTTCGTGAGAATATGGCTCGATTTTTGCGATCAACCATTGATTGCCGAATTTCCGCAAATAAAACATCGTTCGATCAATTTTCGTCTCGGCCGGGAAACCCAGGATGCGGCTTTTAACGCGCGTCGCGGCGAAGACAACGGCTTTATCCGACCGGCCATCCGTGATTTGGGTCTTCAATACGTCGATGGAGTCGAAATAACGCTGTTTTGCCTGAGCGGAGTCAGCCAAAAAAGCATTGGCTTCCGTTATAAGATCCTGTTTCGCCGCGCCGGAAACGTAACGATCTATGAAGGCCTGCCAGGCGTCGTTCGTATCCACTCGCCCCGCATAATCGGCATAATAATTGGACACTAATCCGGTGACGACTCCTCGATCTTTTACAGAAAGACGGCCAAACCAGCCGTAGTTCATAGCGACCCATACCGCCGCCGCGAATGCGACAATTAAAATCAAGATCAGAAGAACTCTTGGCCAGACCGGAGGTTTTCCGGACGGTGTCGGAAAAGTCGAGCCTGCGTCTTGATAATCCATAAAATGATTATAACACGAACGCGAACAAATTATTTCTGTTCGGTGAAAGTTATTTCCAAAGTGCGCACGATTTGACCGGTCGCGTCCTTGCCGACGGCATACCATCGCTCGATCAAGGCGGCTCCCGGAGGATTGACGCACAATCTGGGGTTGCCGTCGACGTCCGAACATCTTTTGTAAACCTTGAAAGTCTGTCCGGTATCGCTAATCGATCCGTCCTCTTCCGCCACTTCCGGAAGGCATATCGGACCGCAACCCGCGGCGCAACATCCGAATCGGCGCATCAAAATTCTTTCGATTCCGGCATCGGCCGAAAAAAGAGCCTGGGTCGATTGGCTGATGCTACTCGACTGTCTTAATTCATACACCACAAGCAGGTTCGCCAGCGCGGTCGCGCCAAGAATAACGATAGACATCGTAAAAACCATAAAAAGCATGGTTTGTCCTTTCGATAATCGGTGTGTCATATTCATCAAGAAGCCTTGTAATAGAACAACCTTTCGCTCACGGTCGTTTGAAAGGTGAGCACTCCCTGAAACAGAGAACTTTTCACCTGAAATTGGATGGTTACCCTCGGCGGATAAAAATCCGGTTGGGTGATATAAAACTTTAAATTCGTTACCTGAATATCGTCCGCGGTCAGCCGCGTAACGACGCCATTCGTATTTTTAGTGACGTAGTCTCCGTCCGCCGGCTTTGAATAAACGACGTTCTGATTGAGATAGTTTTTGAAAGCGAACGAACTGGTCTCCGGCGAAGAAGGAAAATTGGTACCGGTTCTTATCTCCCGTGCCATTTGTTCGATTACCAAGGAAAGATTGTCGAGAATAGCCGTTTGATTGGCCACGTTGCGTTCGGCTTTCAACGAGTTGGTAAAAATGGATAAGATCAAAAAAATAACGAAAACAAAAATTCCCAAGGTGATAGTAAGCTCGATCAAGGTAAATCCCGAATTTTTGGAATGATTCGTCATTTTATTGTTAATCCGCCCGCCAACCGACAAAATCCGTGGCTATTCTCGATGTCAAAATGTTGTTGGGATTTCTCCGATCGCGCCAGGCCACGGTCGCTATCGCCCGGATCTTAAGATCGGATAAAGGCCTAGTTTGAATCCAACGCTTCATAATACTCGATTCTTCCGAGGCGCTGTAATCGTATAGACCATTGACGGCGTTGATGTTTAAAAAGCGCGCTTCATTGAACGTCACAGCGACGTCATCTTCTCCTGCGGCGTCGCAGCTCGACAGGTTCCGCGACGTATCGGCGCCGTTGTAAACCACCTCGAAACAGCGGCTGACCGCGAAGTTCTCGTTCCAAGGACGTCCCCGGGCGACATTGCTGTCTAAAATATTTTTTGTCACCTCGATCCCTTCGGCCGCCAGATTGGCGGCGATAAATTGATCGGTTACCGCCGAACTCACCCGCAAAGCGCTCACCGCCAGACTAAAAATACCGAGAACGCTCGAAACAATGATGCCCATGGCGATCATTCCCTCGACAATGAATTGTCCCTTGCCGCTTCTCATTTTTCTTGATTATAACCGGTTTAACGGGCTATCGAAACCATACCCGAGGCGAGAACCTTGACTTGACGCGAATGACCGGATCCACTCCTGGACTGGACTACAATAGTTACGCCTCCATCGGGATCGGCTCCGGGATCAAAAACCACTGTCGGATCCGGCGGAATAAATTCGATTATTTGATCCGGGGAATCTAATAATATTAAAGGGTCCAAAGTCATCGAATATAATGTGCCCTGGTCTTTTAAATTATCCGTTTCATTAATACCCGAACAGATTTCACCATCGCCGGAATCGCGAAAAATATAAGCATTAGGATTGCCGGCTCCCGGGTTGGTTAAGATATGCACCCCGTAACCGCAAACCAGCGCGCCTCCCGGATCAGCCAGAGTGGCCACGCTCAAGAATCTGGCGTAAGTGATCAAACTTCTTAATTCTTCTTGAGCTTTGGCCAAGGCGAATTCTCTTCTGATCGAAGCTCCGGAAATACTCATCGACGTTAAAAGCAAGGAGACGATGCCGATCGTCACCACCATTTCCACCAAAGTAAATCCCGAAATCCGCCCGCGATGGCAATTCGCGGATTTCCTAAACGAGATTAAAAAATCGGAGATAACCATGGCATATATTAAAGCCCAAAAAGACTATTAAAAGAATCCCCGCCGCCATAAACGGGCCGAATGGCAACAAATCCTTCATTTTTTTCTTGCGCGAGACAAGCGCGACAAATCCGAAAAGCCCTCCCAACACGAAAGAAAACATCAGGGCCAGCACTATGTCCGGCCAGCCGATAAAAAGCCCGGCGGCAAGAGCCAGCTTGGCGTCGCCGACGCCCATGCCTTTCCCGCGCGTCAAAAAGATTAATCCGTAAAACAATAGTCCCGCGAAAACAGCGGCCGCCAAATGGTTGATGAAGATATTCTGCCGAAATCCCAAGACGCTCGCATAATATCCTATAAAAGACCCTTCGGTCGGGCCGAAAGACTTGTCCCATGCCCCGAAAAAGACGAAGATCAGTCCCAAAAAACCGATGAAAAGATTGAGCTCGTCGGGGATGACTTGAAAATAGAAATCGATGAAGGATAAAACGAGAAGGCTTAAAGCGAACAAGCTAATCAAAAGCGCCTCCGGGGTGAACCCCCATTTCCAATAGGCGGCGACAAGAATGGCTCCCGAAAGAATCTCGACGATCGGATATTGCCAGGATATTTTTTGCCGGCATCCCCGACACTTCCCTCCTTGAAAAGCGAAGCTTAAAACCGGAATGAGTTCGAACCATCGCAGAGATTTTCCGCAAGAACGGCATCTTGACCTTCCCCCAAGATGCCGCCCCAACAAGGCTGTTTTTTCCGGGTTGTACCGCAAAACAACGACATTAAGAAAACTGCCGATGCAAGCGCCGAAAATAAATAAAATGAAGTAATTGGCTATCACTATAGGTTTACTTCACGCAATATAAAGTAGTGCCACACCCCGCGATGCCATATAGCGGATCGGTAGTAACGCCGCCTGTCGGCACTCCTTTTTCCATTTGCGCCCCAAGCACATAATCAAATCCTTGTTGACCAGCGGCTATATCAACTCCATATTGGTATTCATGACCCGGCGTAGTGATAGGATCATGCGGCATTTCTCCTCCGCTCGCAACGGTACTCTCAAGAAGCGTCACTAATTGATTATATGTCGGTGCCGCGGTTATCTTGCAGCTATCTGCTGGTATAGTGAATGTGGTAACCGGATAATGTCCGCATTTATTAAAATACAGCTCCAAATAAGTTTGGACTTTCTTCAAGTCCGCTTGCCGGCGCGTATCCCGAGCGTTGGCCTGAACGCTCCGTGTTCCGTTGAAAACCAATCCCATCAGAATGCCGATGACTGCGATGACGATCACCATTTCGACCAGCGTAAAACCTTTTTGCGATTTCATATTTTTTTGATTTGATTACACGACTTTTATTTTATTGTTCTTAATAAAACTCTTCGTCATAATTTTAGCCGATTTACAACGTGGAAACAAATTGGAACATCGGCAGCAAAATCGAAGCGAAAAGTCCGGCTACGGCGCCGCCGATGACGATCATCAAGGCGGGCTGAATAAGCTCCACCAGGTTGCCGACGGTTTCGTCCACTTCCCGGCTGTAAAAACCGGAAAGTTTCGACAGGAGCTCGTCCAAACGGCCGGTGGTCTCGCCGACGGCGACCATCTGGCTCACGAGCGGAGGAAACAAATCCTGGTTTTTAGCGAGAGATTGGGACAACAGCTCTCCCCGCCTGATGTCCTCGGCTGAAGATTTCAAGGCGTCTCCATAGATCATGTTACCAATGGTGTCTCCGGTTATTTCCAAAGCTTGCGCAATAGGGATCCCTCCTTTGATAAGGATGCTCGCCGACTCCCCGAACTGGGCGATGGCGATGTAACGAAACAGTTTCCCGAATACCGGCATCCTAAAGATAAGCTCATCATAGACAATCTTGCCCTCGGCCGATCGGAAATAATCCATAAAAAAGAAAACCAGGGCGGCAATGGAAAATAGAACCAAAAACCACCAATGGGTAAAAAACTGTCCAAGCACCACCAAACTGTGGGTGAAAGCCGGCAGCTTGATGCCCGAAGAAACGAACATGTCTTCGATCTGCGGCAAGACTCCGACGATAAGATACCCGGCGACGCCCAGAAAAAGGACGATCGTTACCATCGGATAGGTCATTGAATTCTTGATTTTTCCCGACAACGTCGCCTGCCGTTCGTAATAATCGGCCAGATAGCTGACCGCCTCTTCGAGCCGGCCGGTTATCTCCGCGGACCTGACCATATTCACGTAGAACGGCGAGAAGACATTTTCGTACTTCTCGAGAGCCTGGGAAAGGGCCAATCCGGAATCGATATCCTGGCGCACTTCTTCGACGGTCCTTTTTAAAAGCGGGTTGCGCGTCTGATTGAAAAGAGTCGTAAACGTCCGGTCGAGCGGCACCTGAGCCGAAAGCAAGGTGGCGAATTGCCTTGTGAAAACCATCAGGTCGTGCAGGCTCACCCTTTCGCCGAAAAACGGCAAGCCGGCGAGGAATGATTTTTTCTCTTCGCTTTCCAGGGTGAGGATAAAAAGCTCGTGCCCGGTCAAGATGCCGATAGCCGACTCCTTGGTCGGCGCCTCGACAAACCCGGCTTGGAGTTCCCCTTCTTTAGTTCTCGCTGAATATTTGAACCTCATTGTCTAAATCCGCTCGAGAAGGATTCTCAATTCCGAAGGATTTAAAGAATACAACTCGGCGTTTTCCAAAGAAATTTCCCTCTTTTTCACGAGCTCGGCCAAAGACCGGTTTAACGTGCTCATGCCCTCCTGCAGGCTTGTTTCGATAACCAGGTCGATCTGATAAATTTTTCTCTCCCGGATCAAATTTCGGATAGCGGAATTAACAAACATTATTTCGCAAGCCGGGACGCGGCCGCCGTCGATGCGCGGAACAAGCCTCTGGGAAACGATGCCGACCAAGGTGGCGGCAAGCTGGGACGTAATTTGTCCCTGTTGGTTAGCCGGGAAAGAATCGATGATGCGGTCGATGGTTTGAGCGGCCGAGTTGGTGTGAAGGGTGGAAAAAACCAAATGTCCGGTTTCCGCCGAAGTCATCGCCGTGGCTATGGATTCGGAATCCCTCATTTCGCCGATCATCACCACATCCGGATCTTGACGCAACAAAGACTTCAGAGCCTGGTGAAAATTCAAACTGTCGGTCTTCACCTCTCTTTGAGAGACGATGCATTTGTCCTGGACGAAAAGGTATTCGATCGGATCCTCGATGGTAATGATATGATCCATCCGCTTGTGGTTGATCTCGTCGACCAAAGCCGCAAGCGTGCTCGATTTTCCGTGGCCGGCCGGACCGACAACCAGCACAAATCCCTGGGAAAGCTCGGTAAATTCATGAAGAATCGGCGGAAGGTGAAGTTCTTCAAGAGTCCTAATTTGAGCCGGTATTAAACGCAAGGAAGCCGCCATAAAACCGCGCTGGAAAAAAACGTTGACGCGGAAACGGGCCTTGTCTTCAAAAGAATATGAAAGATCAAGATCGCGATAGGTTAAAAATTTCTCTTTTTGCTCGTCGGTAAGTAGGGCGCCGATGAGGCCCGCCGTCATTTCCGGGGTTAAGACCTGCTCTTTCGGCATATCCATCAGGCTGCCGTCGATACGCATCATCGGCCGGCGGCCGACGGCCAAATGCAAATCTGAAGCGTTGTTGCGCGCCGTCATCAGAAGCAGCTCGTTCATCTTTTGCCTGTAATCCATGGTATTTTCGTCCGCTTGGCGGATCGTTTTTTATTATATCACAAGCTATTCGGTTTCCCTCAAAACCTCTTCCATCGAGACAACGCCGTCCAGCGCCTTCAGAATTCCATCTTGTCTTAAAGTGATCATCCCCTGACGCGCGCCCTCGTCGATAATGGCTGCCTCAGTCGGATGCTCGGCGATAATCTTCTCAAGCTCCCTCGTCATCCGCATGATTTCGAAAATGGCAATACGACCGGAGGTTCCTTTATTTTTGCAGGCCGGGCATCCTGGAGAATGGAAAATTTGATATGGTTCCTTGTAAACGAGCTTCAATCTCACTTCTTCCGGAAGTTTAGCGATTTCTTCTTTGATAATTTTTTGGATTTCCGGCGAAGCCGCCTCCGTCTGGCGGCACTGTTGGCAAAGCCTTCCCAAAAGTCGCTGGGACATCATCAGATTCAACGCCGAAGGCAAGAGAAAAGGAGGCACCTCCATGTCAATGAGCCTCGGAATGACGCCGGCGGCGTTATTGGTGTGAAGGGTGGAAAGCACGATATGTCCGGTCAGCGCGGCGTTTACCGCCAGGCCGGCGGTTTCGTTGTCGCGGATTTCGCCGACCATAATAATATCGGGGTCTTGCCGCAAAATCTGACGGAGGCCGGAAGCGAAATCGTAACCGATCTCGGGCTTTACCTGGGATTGGTTGATACCTTCGACGAAATATTCCACCGGGTCTTCCAAACTGACGATATTGACGTTCTCCTGGTTCAAAATTTTCAAAAGCGCATACAACGTGGTGGTCTTTCCCGAACCGGTCGGACCGGTGACGAGCACCATTCCGAACGGTTTTTCGATGCCCTCCTTGATGATGTCGGCATTCTTGCCGACGATGCCCAAGTTATCGATGCCTTTCAATCCGATGCTTGGATCCAAAACGCGCAGAGCCACTTTTTCTCCCATGGGTGTCGGAAAGGTGGCGACGCGAAAATCAATGTCCCGACCGAAAATCACCGTCCTAAAACGGCCGTCCTGGGGGATTCTTGTTTCGTCTATTTTAAGATCGGAAAGGATCTTGATTCTTGAAACGAGCGGCTGTTGAAGCTCGATGGGGAACGAAGCCGCCTCCTCCAAATCCCCGTCTATCCTGAATCTCACGCGGACCCGGTTTCTCATCGGTTCCACGTGAATATCGGAAGCCTTGCGTTCCACCGCCTCTCGGAACGTCGAAGCGACCAGTTTGATGATCGGCGCTTCTTCGGCCACGCCTCGCGATTCTTCAAGAGCCACCGGTCGCTGCAACGGCGACAGCCCCTCCCCGGGCTTCATTCCCAACGACCTGATGGCGGCCTCGACTTCCGATTTGTACGGATTGTATTTCCGGAGCACCAACTCAAGGTCCGAAGGCGTAATGACATAAACTCCGAGATTTAAACGGTTGGCTTTGGCGATAAAACGCAGCGCGTCCTGGGCCCGGCTGTCTTGGGGGTCAACCATGCCGACCACCAGCATATCTTTGGTGCGCGAAAGCGGCGCCACCTTATAAGTTTGAACCGTCTCTTTCGGCACAAGCGCCAAAAGATCGTCTGTTAGAACTTTGATGTCTATTTTTTGATAAGGAATCCCTGTAATCTCGCTCTTTACCTCGGCAATTTTTTCTTCGGGGATCGTCCGACGCATGTAAAGCAAATCCTCGACTGGTTTTTGAGAAACTGCCGATTCCTTCAATACCTGCTCCCCCGCTTCTTTGGTCAGCAGATTTTTTTTGATGAGGGCAGCCGTTAAAATTTGGGAGTCCATCTTAAAAAGCGGCGAAGGGATTGGTCCTCCCCAAGACGCTCGCGCCCGCTTCCGGAAGGATGATCGACTTTCTCGACTTTTCGGCGGAGAAGAAATCGTTTTGCAGTACCTCCTCCGGATTGAACTTAAGACCCTTCAAATCGGCGACCGATTGAAGATTGGCGGGCAGGATCGCTTCGATAAGGGGCGCCGGCGTGAAGAAAAGATAATAGGCGCCTACGGCCACCATGGCGATCACCGCCGCAATGGAAACCAGAATAAACGTTCTCGACCCTTTTTGACTCGGTTGAATGATGACGGCCATGTTATTCGTAATATGTGTTGATTGTTAGTTGGAGGGAATACACGTTGCTTCTTCCCGAGGTGCTCAGGTTCATCGATGACACGTCCATCAGCCTGATGTTGTTTTCAATATCCCGGATGAAAGCCTTGATATCGTTGTATCCGCCTTCGGCTCTTAAAGAGGCCCTCAAAACGCCGTAGGCGCTCACAAACGAGCTCTGGCTGGATTGCATCGGCGGGTGCTGAAAAGTAACGCTCGCCAAGGCCACTTTGTCTGCAGCGGCAAGGCCCTGAATCTGCGCCAGGACTTCGGGAATGTTGTCGCCCGACGGCAGGGACCGGTCAAGCTCAGATTTGTATTGGAAGCTGTCCTCGTACTGTTTTGCCAAGTTGGCAAAGGCGTCCACTTGGGCGGTCGCCAGGTTGAACGTCGCCGCAGCGGCATCGCGCTTGGTCCTCAGCTGTTTGACGCCGTCCGTTCCCTCGAATTCCGGTCTGATGAAATTGGTGAATACGATCACCGCCGCTATCAGCAAAGCGATGCTTCCCAAAATACTCAAGAATCTCTTAAAGGAAGAAGCCATTGTTGAAAATTATTTGTATTTGGAAAGAAACTCCTCCTTGACCGACCGTCGCCCCGTTGATGGCAACGCTCTTTACCTCGGAAAGATTTTGAAAAACATCAAGTTGGCTCGCCAACGATTCGTAGTTCGCGGCTGTCCCGCTTAAGTTGGCCGTTCGACTTGCGACGTCGAGATCCATCGAATTATAAGCCACGTCTTTCCGGGTGTTCGTCTCGATAAACGGAAATATTTTGGAGGAAAAAACGTGTTTCGAAAGCAGGCTCTTTAAATTCTCTATCTGGGAATAAAAAGCGATAAAAGCCTGGCGGTCGGCCGGCGACACTTGTTGGTCCAGTTGTTCGGTCTGGCTCTGAATATTTCGAATGTCTTTCTGCAAGAACGGCTTATATCCGTATACCAAACCGAAATAACTCACCGCGAGCAAAACGAGGATGAAAAGGGAAAATGCGAAAAGTCTTGCCGGCCACCCGGCCGGTTCGCGGCCGACATTGAATCTTTGATCGATATTGCTTGGATATTGCGGTGGCATTTTTTAAAATTGGCGCAATCCGAGTCCGATCGCGACTGCCAGCTCCCCCCCAAGCTCGTTCACCACGGGCTGGAGCGCCGGCGGATAGCTGATATTGGCAAAAGGGCTGGGTTTTTCGACTCTCATCTGCAGGAATTCGGCGGCATATTTCTCCAGACCGGCAAGTTCGCCGCCTCCGCCGGAAAGGATCACTTTCTTTATTTGGCCGCGATAATTCCTCTCAAAATTGTCTTTCGCTCGTTTTATCTCATTAAGTATAACATCCACGTAGGGCAGCATTAAAGTGGACAACTCGTATTCCCCGCCTATTCCGAGCAAACCCCGGCGTTTTTTCAGCTCTTCGGCCCGCTTCACGTTGATATTCAAGCCGTTCGCGACCGCCTGACTTAAAGAGCCGCCGGCGTAATCAATATAACCGCTCGAAAAAAGATGACCGTTTTGGGCGACGTAGATTCCGGTCGATCTCCCGCCAATATCGAGAATCAAGGAAAATTCATCGTCCCCTTTTGTAAAAACCCTGGCCAGGCTTGCGCCCTCGATCTCGATAACCTTCAAACTCAAACCGGCTGTTTGAAAAATGCTCTTGTATTTTTCGACAATGTTGTTCGGAATGGCGCTTAAAAAAACCTGCTGCTTTTTTTGCCCCTTTTCATCCTCGAACTCGCCGACCACCGACCATTCGGTGGAAACGGAAGCAATGGCGGCCGGCACCAAGGCCCGCGCCTGGTAAGCCATGATTTGATCCATTTCGCTCTTCGGCATCATCGGCAGCTCGAGCAAGGTGGTAAAAACGGAGAATGGAGGCAAAGACGCAAAAACCATGGCGTTTCCGGGCCTGGTCTGTTTAACGAGCGCCTGCAACATGGCGGCCGCTTCTTTGTCGTCCATCTTCAGACTGCTTGTCTGGATGGCGCTATTCTGCCTGGATAAGTGGCCGTATGTTTCCAATATGCCGTAGTTTTTGAATTGCGGCCGATCAGCGACGATCGTTAATTCGATGAGCTTGATGGAAGTCGTGCCAATATCAACCCCGATGGCCGATTGGAAAGAAAGCAACGGTTTTAGGGGCTTCAAAAAATCAAATATGGCCATGGATTGCTATTATTAGAATAATAACACGAAATGAGGGGCTTAACGAACATCAAAGGACAGTTTTTGGATCTGATTTTTCCCAAACTCTGCCTGAATTGCCGCCGGGAGCTTGACGGCACGATCGACAGAAAAAATCTTCTATGCGGCCAATGTTTTGGTTCAATTATCGTCAACCGCCAGGTTTTCCACAGCCGAGGATTTTTCTTCGGCGCCGCCACTTTTTATCGGATTGACGCCGTGAGAAACCTGGTGCGCTTCCTGAAATACGAAGATTTTCCCGGAGTGAAATACCCGATTTCCGAAATCGTTAAAACATACCTCCGGAAATCCGATTTTCTCGCCCTTTTTCGTCAGCCCCCGCATCCGGAACTCGTGCCGGTTCCCTTACACTTCATGAAATCAATCAGCCGCGGGTTTAATCAAGCCGAGGATCTGGCCGCGATTTTGAGCGCCGCAACCGGATGGCCGGTAAACAACCGCCTGCTTTGCAGAATCAAAAACACCAGACCCCAGGCTCAGCTCGAGCAAAAATCAGAAAGATTAAAAAATCTTTCCGGAAGTTTCCGTGTTGACTCCCGTCAGAAAGAAGCGGTTTCGGGGAAAACTTTAATCGTCGTCGATGACGTCTTCACTTCGGGCGCGACCATGGCCGAAGCCATAAAAACTTTAAAGTCCGCCGGCGCCAGGAAAGTCATCGGATTCGTTTTTGCAAAAAGCTAAAACAGCGCGGCCGGATCCAGCCGCCATAAGCCAAATTAAAGACAGGTGCCGTCTCCCTGACAGGTTGTTCCGGCTGAACATCCGCAAGTGCCGCATCTTTGAACGCTGCTCACGAACTGATATCCGCTGCAATGGGAGGTGGAAGTGTAGCCGGAACAATCGCAATACCACGGCTTTGAAACGCCGCTGCAGGTATTGCATGGGGTTCCGCCGCCGCAAGCCGACGCCAAGTTGCTGCAGGCATCGCATTCCCACACGGTATTGCACCAAGCAGTCGACGCGCAGTCGCTGGTGCTGCAACATCCGGTACAAGATGTGCTACATCCCAAATCCGTTGCCGCCGCCCAGTTGGTCGCGTTACAGACTCCGGCGGCGCAAGTCAGAGGGACGGAAAATCTATGAGTATAGGGAGGATGGCTTATATAATCACCGCAGATATAAGTCGTGCCACACGTATAGCCATCTCTATCTCGCGTACACGTGCAAGAACTGACTCCTCCAGTATACGTTCCGTCGCTGTTGCACGTCGTGTTGTCCAAAGTGCCGCTCGCCGACTCATCGCAGGTTGAAGAGTAAGAGCACGAACACGATCCGGATCCGGTAACCACTCCAGGATAAATAGAAATATTCGCATCATTGCAATCGATGCCCGTCGCGTTTAAAAGATAACGCCTCCTTCCGTTCGCTGGCGCCGTGTCTGAAGCAATTTGATTCGTACTATTCGGATAGTTATCACTATCGGCATCGATCATCCAAAGATTGGTTTTTCTAAGAACTCCTCCGGCGCCGAACGCGATCGCTCCGCCATTGTTGATGGTAATGGTCTTGCCGGAATTAAAAACGAATTCGGCATTCAATGTTAGGGTTGTGCCGGCGGTAATGGTCAGGCTGCCGTTATCCACACCGTCAACAGCCGAAATCGTGCAATTGGAGCTTAGAGTAACGTTTCCCCCGAACGGAATGCCGCAAGCGTCGCTCCAAGCAAGCGTGATGGAGCTCTCGCGACCCAAAACGTCCTTGGCAACAAAAGTGGTGTGATAAGTGATGTCATGCGTATCTTTCACCTTCCACGATCCTTCGTATAACGAAGTTTTGGCGGATTCTTCCGCCAGAGCGATCTTTCCGAGAGGAACCAAAAGCACTTTGGCTGGTTCGCTGTATGTAAGTGGCAGAGTCAGCTCGCCGTTATCGGTCTCGATTTTGGCTTCAACCGAAACGATCGCGGCCTCGTCTTCGACAATCACCGACAGAAATTGGGTGTCTCCGACATGAACGTCAACCGGATCGAGGGTCGCTTGAATGAACTTGGGCCAAGTTTCGGCCGCTTGGCTGATCCGGTAGACTTGACGACCCGAAGGAAGAATAGGGCGTTTATGCTGCGCGCCGGCAGCGGTCCGATTTTCCGCTTGATGCGGGCCTGCCGACGACCGGACGTTTAAAATAACGACTAGGCTGATTACGGCCACGACGACCAAAACCGCGATGGCGGCTATTTTAACGACATCAATCTTCTTTGAAATACGCATATTGTTGTCTTTTATCTGACCTTTAAGCCGATCCCCGGTTCCGTATTAAGAGGAATGTTCGGCCAATCCAGATGATCGAATCTCGGAGCAGTCAGGCGATAGGAAACCTCAAAGTCGCTGACCGTCTCGTTGGCGTCGCCGGTGATGATAATACGATTGTTACGAATATCTTTTTTGTAAGAAACCCTTCCGATAAATCCCGGCGTGAGCAAGACTCCAAGATTTTCCCAATCATCCCCGAAATCGGTCACATTGCGGAAAATCCAAAGGTCGGAACCGTTCTCCGCGGCCCCGAAATCGATTTCCGCGGACAAACGGCCGTTGCCCATATTATCCAAGGCCAAGACTCCGGCCGTCTCCTCTTTGACGCCGGTCATGCCAGGCGTATAAGTGGCATATTGTCTTCCATCGATGTTGAAAAGCGGGTCGACCGTTCCGACGGTCAATTTACCAGACCCACCGCCCACAACCACCGTATCTCCGGCGGCGCTACCGAAACGGGCGGTAGTCGCTCCTCCGCTTACCACGTCCAGTTTGTATCCGGGCGCTGCTCCGACACCGACCTTGCCATCGCTAGTTATAACTAGATTGCTCGCTCCTCCGTATCCGATATTCAAATTATTGTCCGCTCTGTTATGGGCCAATAGATAATAGTCGGCTCCAGCGCCGTCTCCGTTCGCGGAATCCAGCACCAGTTGCGCGTTTCCGCTCGTGCCTGCTCCGACAAGTATAGTTGAACCTGTCCCGCCCGCCGCGCTATAAACATGCAATTTGTATGCCGGGCTGTTCGTCCCGATACCCACGCTTGTGTCCATAAAAGAAACATTGTTTCTTGTGTAAGTGTTGGTAACCGTGGCCGGAGCGGTAATGGTGATGGCATTTGCCATAGTGTCGGCGTTAGTCGAAAAAATCTTGATCGTGGTGTAGAGCGTGTTCGATGCCGCGTCGTTCACCTGATAAATTGGGATCCTTAATTTAGAAGTTTCGTAAATTTCCAGCTCGCCTATCGCGTAGTTGGTCGCCACCGGGCCAGAAGCCGCTGTCACTTCCGAAATATAGTTGCTGTAAGACGTGCCTGCCGCGGCGTGATAGAAAGAAAATCTTTTAGTGAGCGCTCCAAAAGCCGGACTGTAGTTCCACCCTCCGGTGATGTTGATTTCGACCGAACCGAGCCAGCCGATGTCCCCGAAATTGATATAGGCGACCTGATCGGCAACCCGATCAAAGGTTCCGATGGCGCCAGCCCAAAGAACGATCTTCCCTTGTTTGATACTGCCGTTTACATCAAGCTTTTGGGCTGGTGTAGAAACATTGATGCCGACGGAACCGGCGAAATAGGCTGTTCCGTTCACGTTCAAATTCTGCCACTTCAAGGCGCTTGTACCGATGCTCCGCGTATTGGCCGTATCGGGCAGCAAATCCGAATCAAAAGTCGCGGCCGACACGCGGCCGATAGCGGAAGACAGGGTCCGCGAGATCTCGTATTTCGGATTGGAGGTGTTGTATGTCATGGCCATATCGATGTTGACGACCGAATGGCCAACCAGATCCTTTCCTTCTGTTTCTGAAT
Organism: Patescibacteria group bacterium; assembly: GCA_023380305.1. Taxonomy (GTDB): domain Bacteria; phylum Patescibacteriota; class Minisyncoccia; order UBA6257; family Colwellbacteraceae; genus JAMCQZ01. The sequence goes on along the minus strand of JAMCQZ010000006.1, from coordinate 15,893 downwards.
ACTGGATATTATCGATTTTGGTGAAGGCCAACGAGTCGGCCACCACTTTACTGGTGGTAAGATCGGTCTTCGTCGTCGAGCATTCGTCTGCCGGAGTGCCCGGCCCCTGGGCGATTTTAATCACGCCGGACTCCAGGGTGATGCAAGTCGGATCTTTGGCCGGATCGGACATCCTGAGTTTTAAAGTCGAACCCGTGGCCGACTCGATGGTGCTCGATTGCTGGATCAATTGCTGAATGGTTTCAAGCGTCGTATCGAGCTGGGAAGAAACCTCTCTCGAGGCCGATTCCCGGCTGCTGATATTCGTCACCGTCAATAGAATATTTGTGAGAAAGACTGAGGCCACCGAAAAAACTCCGACATAGACCAGAAGCTCCATTAAAGTGAATCCCCTCCGACCCCGGTTAGAAGCTCCGGCGTTCGCGGCAAAACTCCCTGTTTTTATTTTGCTCATGGCGATTAAAAGACTGACTTTATTGAATTAAGTATAACACAAGCCGCCGGGAAATTAATCCTTTTTATCGTTGCTGTGCCATAATGCGAGGCAGCCGTAGGTTTTGTACGGAGACCAACGCCTGATAATATCGGCTGTCCGCCTCTCCGACGGATATTCTTTAAGCCCGTAAACCTTCATCAGCCCTTTTTTAAGGCCGAGATCGCCCGGAGAAAAAATGTCTTCCCTCCCCAGGGTGAACATCAAAAACATCTCGGCTGTCCAGCGGCCGATGCCCTTTACCTTAACAAGCTCGGAGATTATTTCTTCGTCGGAAAGACTCTCGAATTTTTTTGTCTTCATGCGTCCGGAAGCAAAATGCTCGGCCAGGCTTTTCAAATATTTCGATTTTTGAGGAGAAACGCCGGCTCGTCTCAACACGGTGTCGGAAAGCGATAAAATTCTTTTGGGAGTCGCCCTTCCTCCCGGAAACAACGCCAGAAATTTCTTTAAAATGGCGTCTCCGGCTTTACCGGAAATCTGCTGAAAAATAATGGCCCGGCAAAGCCGACCGAAATATTCGTTTGGTCGTCTCCGATTAAGCCGCTCCAATCCGGGGACGTTTTTAAGATACGGATAAATTTTGGAGTCGTATTTTTGAAAATGTTCGAGAACCTTCCGCATAAACCGATTTATTTTAAATTATCGACTGTTCTCCACGGGGACCTTAAAATCGATTCTCCGATGTTAATTTATACTTAATATTCTTAGTTATATTAGAACCCTTCGATAATATTTATCTCTTTGTCTTCCACAATGTCGTTCTCTCCAAACTTAAACATCGCCTTAAGCATCTTGCCTTTAATCACTTCCGGCAGCCAGAAGATATCGTCCGGCCACATATTTTCGAAAGGTATCTCATCAAAAGAAAACCATTTTGGATTCATCTCTTCGCTTTCCGCCGGCTCGCCTTCCCAAGTCTCGGAAAAATAAACATGAACCCTCTGGTCCCACGCCGGATTATGGGGAAAATAAAAAGACAGCTCGGCGATTTTTTGAAGATCGTTTACAGAAACCCCGATTTCCTCTCTAGCTTCCCTTTTCGCCGCCTCTTCGATCGTTTCTTCGGCGATTACTTTGCCGCCGACTCCATTCCATCTATTCATCCCGAAACCCCGCTTTTTCATCGCCAAACAAATATTAGAGACCCCTTCCTCGGATCTTTTTATCAAGAATACAAGCGTGGCATTCCTTAATTCCGGTTCATTCATGTGGCTATTTTAGCAAATAATCAGTCTAACCCGTAATTAAACTCCTCTTTCCACTCCAGGCCAGATTCTTGAAATCCTGTCTTTAATCTTAATTTCACCGCTTTAAGCAACGGCAAAAGCTCGGGAAAGTTGCGAACCGCCTTGTCCGGATAAGTGACAAGAAAATCAGGACGGTCGCAATTGAGACAGGTCCTCGCCATCTGGAAAGTCGTCTCTAATTTATCTAGAGCTTTGATAAATCTGGCTTCGGCTGTTTTAGCCTCCTCATATTCGCTCCAAAGGCTAAAATTTATCTTACCTAACTGATCCGGTAAAATTGCGGATAACTTAGAAATAGCATTTTTTTCGAGCGTTTGTTTTTGTTCTTTAGAAATGATGTTATCCGCCACTTTAACGGCGTCGATGTCTCCGGTAATCGCCTCCGGCAAATCGTGGACTATAGCCAAGTTAACGGCTTTAGCGACGTCCAAATTCAATTTCAAAAAATCTATTATGATCGGCGCCATCAGGCTAAGCTGCCAAGAATGCGCGGCGCTCGATTCTTGCTCATTATTTTTCAAACGAACGTACCTCGCAGTTGTTTTTAAACCCGAGCTTTGTTCGAAGAAATCAAGGATATCTTTCAATTTCTCATCCATGGCGGAGGGTACAGGATTTGAACCTGTGATCCCGTTTCCGGGAAACCGCATTTCGAGTGCGGCGCACTAGACCACTATGCGAACCCTCCAAACTTGATTCTTGTGGACCCGATCGGACTCGAACCGATGACCTCCACATTGCAAATGTGGCGCTCTACCACTAAGCTACGGGCCCGAAGGATCAAGGTTATAATAGCCGGTTTTGACGACCCGGACAATAACCAAATTTTCTTTGTGGACCTAAGGGGATTCGAACCCCTTGCCTCTTCTATGCCATAGAAGCGCTCTACCAACTGAGCTATAGGCCCGTTTTAAACAATGTCTATTGTAAATGATTATTGAAGAAAAACAAATACGGCTGGCTTGTAAACAAAGCCCTTCAAATATAAGCTAAAAAGAGTTCGGGAGAGGTGGCCGAGTGGTTGAAGGCGACAGTCTTGAAAACTGTTATATCCGAAAGGGTATCGCGAGTTCGAATCTCGCCCTCTCCGCTTTTATAAAGTTAAGGAGTTTTTCCACTACGACCGGCTTGCCAGATGATTTTGGTTTAATAAAATTAAATCATGAAAAAAGGATTTAAAAACAATATCGAGAAGCTGACTCTCGAAAACAATAATTTCCGCCAGGTCCTTTATACCGCTCCCCATAGTCAGCTCGTGTTGATGGCTCTCCAGCCGAAAGAAGATATCGGCATGGAAACCCATCCGGACAACGATCAATTCTTCCGGTTCGAAGCCGGCAAGGGCCAGGCGATCATCGACGGAAACGTCTATGATATCGGAAACGGCGATGCGGTTATTGTTCCCGCCGGATCAGAGCACAACATCGTCAATGTTTCCGAAACGGAAATGTTGAAGCTCTACACCATTTATTCCCCGGCTCATCATAAGGACGGGGTGGTCAGACCGACCAAGGCGGAAGCCGTAGCCGACGCTCCGGAGTTTGACGGCAAAACAACGGAATAAGCGACATATTTAAAAAACTCCCGATTTGCTCGGGAGTTTTTTAAAAATCGTTTTTAGATTAAGCGTTCACGCAAGTGAATCCGCCGGTCCAACCGCCTTTAGAATCGCATTTGCTAAGACAGGCCTCCGGACCGCCGACAAAGCGGCATTCCACGCCTTCGGCTAAAAGTCCGCTGACCGAACCGTTGTTGCAGGCGCAGGTAAACGATCCCCGAGCCAAAAGGCTTGAAGCCGAAGCCTGAACCGCCGTAACCGTCACAATCGAAGAGGCTCGCAAACCAACATTATTGTAAGCAGGATTAGTCATATAATCATCCTCATTGTAATTCGACATCGAACCGATCTCATGAGAGCGGAAGCATCTTACACCGACTTCATAAGACCCGGCCGCGATGCCGGAAGTGGAAAAACTAGTGCTACCATTTCTCGGAAGGCTCGGATTAATGGCGTTCGTCCCTTGGAACCAAACGCGACACCCTTGGAAGTTGGATGAAGCGTCCCAACTCACCGAAAAAGTTTTGCCCGCAGTTATCGACGAAGGATTGACGCTCGTGATCCTCACATACTCGCTCGGATACGAAGGTGTATAACCATCGTCATCATGATACGAAATCCGCGAAGGAATGGTAACCGAAGCTTGGTTCGAGAAACCGCTTTCGCCGACGGCGTTCACGGCTTTCACGCGATAGTAATAAGTGTGGCCGGAAGAAACGCCAGAATCGGTGTAATTGTTAAATTGGGTGGTCGCAATCAAAGAATCGTTCGACGAAGAAGCCCCTCGATAAATCCTGTATTGCTGGATGTAGCTTCCGCCGTCCTGGGGCGCGCTCCAACTCAGGTAGGCGTAGCCTCCGTTGTTTTGGGCGGACAAATTGGTGATCTGTCCGGGAACGTTCGAGGCGGGATTCTGGGAAGATTGCATCGTCGCCGAAATCGCGGCCGACAACGGCCCTTCTCCGTAAGAATTGAGCCCGGAAACGCGGTAATAATAAGTATGGCCGGAAGAAACGCCGTGATCCTCGTAGCTCACCGAATAACTTGTCGCGATGGCGTATTCGCCGCCAGCATAGGTGCCGCGGTAGATCCGGTAACCGCTGACAGCCGGGCCAGAATAGGACCAATTCAAAACAATCCGGTTATTGTTTCCGTAAGCGTTCAACCCCGAAACCGCGTTCGGAGTCTGGTACTGATAGTTATTCCAGGTGGAATAAGGAGTCAAAACCACGCTCTGGGAAAGAGAACTCTCCCCGAAGGCGGTCATCGCCGAAACGCGGTAGTAATAAGTCGCGCCATTTTGAAGACCGGTGTTGGTATAGCTTGTCGAATTTGCGGTCACATAATAAGACTCACTGCCCGGATAGCTTCCGCGATAGATCTTGTAATAACTGACCGGGCTGTTCCCTTGGAAGGACCAGGAAAGAAACGTCTGCGCATCTCCGGCCGAACCGGTCAAAACCGGCGCCTGATTGGAGATGATTACCGGAGTGGTCCAAACAATCGGATTGGCCGAAGCCTCGTTCGAATACGGGCTTTCGCCTTTGGCGTTCACGGCCGATACTTTGTAATAATAGGTTGTGCCATTTACGACGTTGTAGTCGGAAAAAGTAGTGTTGTTGGCCCTCGCCAAAAAGGCTTCGCCGCCGGAATAGGTTCCGCGATAAACCTTATAACTCGCGATCGAACTGCCGCCGTTATTATACGGAGCAGACCAAGCGAGAGAAACCATATTGTTTCCGGCCACGGCCGCAAGGCTGTTGATCGCGCCCGGAATGGTGATAGACGATCCGTCATCGCGCGGAGGCGTAACCGGTTTTTGACCGTTCGCGCTCGGCAAAACATCAACCGTTTCGGACATCGGGCCTTCGCCCATAACGTTTGCGGCGGCCACCTTATAGTAATAGGTCGTGCCGTTCTGCAACCTCGAATCGGCGAAAGATTCATTGTCCACGGTCGTCAAAAAGTTCAGGTCATTAACCGACATCCCCCGATAGATCCGGTAGCTCGTGATTTTACTGCCTCCGTTATCCGGCGCAGCCCAAGCAAGAGAAGCCGCTCCGTTTCCGGAAACAGCCACCAGATTGGAAATCTTTTGAGGCACAGTCACCGCGCCTCCCTCGAGACTCGACAACACCGTGGCCGAAAATCTGCGAAAGATCAAATTAGCCCTGTTCGCCAAATAAAAAATACCGACCAGAATCAAAGCGATAACAATTGCAATCAGCACGTTTCTGTTAATGGTGATAGTCATATTTGTTTCAGCTCGTTTATTTTTGACCCAATAGAGCAAATTATAAAACATTTTGGCGTTTTAGTCAAGAAAGCCGCTTTTATCTAGATAAAAGCGGCTTTTCCGACAAATTCCGGGTATTTTAAGCCACGATATTGATCAATCGGCCCTCGACGAAGATCACCCTTATCGGTTTGGCTCCCTTAAGCAGGGTTTTGATTTTTGGCCTCCCTAAAGCGATTTTTTCCGCTTCTTTGGCATCGATCCCCGCTTCCGCCTCCACCCGGTCCCTGACCCGACCGTTCACCTGAATGACCATTTCAAAGCTTCCGGACCCAACGGCGCTCTCTCTAAACGACGGCCACGACTTCAGATGAACGCTCGGTTTGTTACCGAGTTTCTGCCAGATCTCCTCGGTCATGAACGGCGCGAACGGCGCAAGGAGAAGCACAAACGTTTCGAAATCTTTTTTGGTCACCTCGTCCGGTCTTTCGGAGAACTTATTCATGATAACCATCAACTCCGAAATGGCGACGTTATAACGGAGATCGGAAATATTTTTGGTGATTTTTTTGATGGAGCTATTTAACCATTCCGAAAGTCCGGTCCTTCTCCCGGGTTTGAAGTTTAAAGCGAAGTTCCAGACCCGGTCCAGGAGCCTCGTGATGCCGACGATGCCCGAATCCCTAAAATCCCCTCCTTCCTCGAGCGGCCCCAGAAACATGAGATGCATCCGGAAAGCGTCGGCGCCGAACTTTTTAATATAATCGTCCGGATTGATGACGTTGCCTTTCGATTTGGAAATTTTGGCTCCGTTTTTCAAAAGCAATCCGTGGGCGTGGAAGACCGTGAACGGCTCTTCAAAATCGATGTGCTTCAGGTCTTTCAAGGCCATCGTTAAGAATCTCGAATAAAGGAGATGCAAAACGGCATGCTCGGCGCCGCCCAAATACATATCAACCGGCAACCATTTTTTGGTAAGCTTCGGATCAAAAGCGTTCCGCTTGCTCAAAGATTTGTCGTTCACCGACGGATATCTCAAAAAGTACCAAGCCGAATCGAGAAAGGTATCCGAAACATCGGTCTCCCGGTGGCCCGTCTTTCCGCAACGCGGACACTTGGCTTCATAAAAATTCTTGAGTGAGGCGAGAGGAGATTCTCCGGAGCCGGTTGGCCGGAAGTTCTTGACGTAAGGCAACACCACCGGGAGATCTTTGGCCCTGACCGGAATCCAACCGGAATTTTCTATTTCTCCTTTGGTCCAGCCCTTGGTCGCGGCCTGCTTCGGCGTCATCCGTTTCAAAGCCTCGGCGCAATGCTCGCAATAAACCAAAGGAATGGGCGGCCCCCAATAGCGCTGCCTTGAAATCAACCAATCGCGGAGACGGTATTCGACCGTCTTTTTGGCCTTAATCTGTTTGATTGCTTGCTCCTTGGGAATCAAAGGCGCCTTGACCACCGGTAATCCGAACTTCTCGGAAAAAGCGAAATCGCGTTCGTCGTAAGCCGGCACAGCCATGATGGCGCCGGTGCCGTAACCCTCGACGACATAGTCCGAGACCCAGACCGGAATTTCCATATTGTTCACCGGATTTATCGCCTTTACCCCTTTGAGCTCGACGCCGGTTTTTGCCCTCTCTTCGCTGATTCTCTCGGCCTCGGATTTACCCTCGGCTTTCTCGACGTATTTTTTAACCTCGCCCCAGTTTTTGATTTTCTTCTGAAGATCCGGAATGACCGCGCTTTCCGGAGCAAGCACGAGATAGGTGGCGCCCAAGATAGTGTCGGGCCTCGTCGTAAAAACGCTGATCGGCGATTTGAAGCCGACAACGGCGAATTTGATCAAGGCGCCCTCCGAACGCCCAATCCAGTTTCTTTGGGCGATCTTCACCTTTTCCGACCAATCCAATTTGTCGAGGTTATCCAAAAGCTTACCGGCGTACTTGGTGGTCTTGAAAAACCATTGCTCCAAGTCTTTCTTGACGACTTCGCTGTCGCAACGTTCACATTTTCCGGAGATTACCTGTTCGTCGGCCAGGACCGTCTTGCAAGACGGGCACCAATTGACCGGCGACTTTTTACGCGAAACCAAGCCGGCCCTGAACAACTCGGTGAAAATCCATTGCGTCCACCGATAATACTCCGGATCGTAAGTTTCCAATCGGTTGTCCCAGGCAAAACCGTTCCCGATCATGAGGAGCTGGCGATAAAAATTCTTTTCCGTGACCCGAGCCTGCTTCATCGGGTGCGCTCCGATCTTAATGGCGTAATTCTCGGAATGGATGCCGAAGCCGTCGAGGCCGATCGGCTCGAAAACATCGTTCCCCCTCATCCGCATGAACCTTCCGTAAATATCGCTTCCGGTAAAAGCATACATATTCCCCACGTGAAGCCCTTCAGCCGAAGGATAGGGAAACATCATCAAATTATAGAAAGGCTTTTTGGCTTTTTTGAGATCGGGTTGAAAAACCTTCTTCTGGATCCAGAAAGACGTCCATTTCTTCTCGATTTTTTGGAACGGGTAGTTTTTCATATAAAGAGATATTAATGCTTTTTAACCCTTGATTGCAAAAATGCTCAAAGCGTTTTCCGTCGTCTGTCGCGCCACCTCCTCGGAAGCCACCCCTTTTGCTTTGGCGATGTAATCGGAAACGTAGGAAACATAGAGGGGCTCGTTCCTCTTTCCCCGAAAAGGCGCCGGACTGACATAAGGGGCGTCTGTTTCCAAAAGAATTTTTTCAAGCGGAATTTTCCGGAGGACCTCGTCGTAGCTCCCGGAAAAAGTGATCGCTCCACCGAAGGAAAACATAAATCCCATCTGCAGAAGGGACTCGGCGTCGGCGACGCTGCCCGTGAAAAAATGGCTGATTCCCGGCCGGTCGGATGAAAGCCGTCCCCTTTCCCGCCGCAGAATCTCGATCAAATCAGGATAGGCGTCGCGGCAATGAATCATCAACGGCTTGCCGATTTCAGCCGAAAGCTCGATGTGTTTTATAAAAACTTCCTTTTGTTCTTCTTTGGCGTCGTTTTTCAGATGGAAATAATCGAGCCCGCACTCGCCTACGGCCACCACCTTCGAATCCATCGCGAGATTCTTGAAAAAATCGTAATCGAACTCCTCGCCCGCCGACAACTCTTCCTGGGGATCCTCTTCTCCGCCACTCACATGAATCGGATGGAAGCCGACTGTCGCGTAGACACCATCGTCGTAATCGCGCGCGATCATGACGGATTTTTCCGAAGTCGTCTTTTGCGAACCGACGTTGTTCAACCAAATGCCACGATTGAGAGCGCGGCGGATTACCTCTTGATAATCGTCTTTGAAAGCGGCAAATTCCGCGTGCGTGTGAACGTCAAAAAGGCTGGGAGTCATAATCGGTTATCCGCTTATTCTCGGAAACAACGGTTTGATTTTCGAAACCCGTAAAGTTCCTCCGCGACGGCGAAAACACTTTTTGATCTTTCCGGCTGCTTCCGGCAGAAACGGCGCGAGCAGTCTCGCCGCGGACTCCAAGATAATTAACAAATCAAAAATGGCCTGCTTGTCTTTGGTCTTCCAGGGCTTGGTCTCGTTGACATAGCCGTCTCCGAACTTCAGCAGCTCCCAGACGCTCGACACTGCCTCGTGGATTCGAAACTCTTCCATATGTTTCGAAACCATGGCTTCGGCCCGCTTTATTTGAAGCTCTGTTTTTTCTCCAATTTTTTGTCCACGGAAAACCAGTCCCGCACCAAGGTTCAAAACTCTCGAAGCGAAATTGCCCAAGCCGTTTGAAAGATCGGCGGAATATCGTTCGACGAACTTTGTCTCGCTAAAATCGCCGTCTTCGTTCGAAGGAATCTCGCGGAGAAGATAATACCGCACCGGCTCGCTGCCGTAACGTTCCACGAGATCGACAGGATCGACAACGTTGCCGAGGCTCTTCGACATTTTTACTCCGTCCACAGTGATGAATCCGTGAACAAAGAGTTTCTTCGGTAAGGGCAGTTTGGCGGACAAGAGCATCGCCGGCCAGATAACGGCGTGGAATCTTAAGATGTCTTTCCCGATCAAATGGACATCCGCCGGCCAGAACTTGCGGAAACGGCGCGCCGCCCCTCCTTTCCGGCCGAAACCCAAAGCGGAAATGTAGTTCGAAAGCGCGTCGCACCAAACATACATCGTCTGGTCGGTCTTCGGAATCGGGATTCCCCAGGGGACGTGCGCCTTCGGCCTGCTGAAACTGATATCCTCAAGCCCGGCCGAAAGAAACGACAGCACTTCGTTCTTGCGCGACTCCGGAACAATGAGATATTCTCCGGACTCGATGATCCTGTAGAGTTCATCTCGGTAATTCGATAATTTGAAAAAATAATTTTCTTCCTCGATGACCTCCGGCTCGGTTTTGTGTATCGGACAACGGCCGTCGAGCAATTCTTTTTTGGTGATAAACCTTTCACAGCCGACGCAATACAGACCCTCATACTTCTTTTGATAGATATCGCCGTTTTCCTCGATCCTCTTCCAAAGGGCCAAGGCTCCGGGCCAGTGGCGTTTTTTGTCGGATGTCCGGATAAAATCATCGTAGGAAAGATCGAGCTTACCTCGAAGCGCCCGGAATTTTTCAGAAATGGCCGACGCAAAAGCCTTCGGGCTCTTGCCCGCGGAGCAGGCCATCCGGCTGATTTTTTCGCCATGCTCGTCGGTCCCCGTCAGAAAAAAAACATCATCTGCCAGGGAGCGGCGATAACGCGCGATGGTGTCGGCAAGAACAAGCTCCAGGGCGAAGCCGATATGCGGCGCCGCGTTCACGTAAGCAATCGACGTCGTGATATAGAATTTTTTCCTGGTCTTCATTTAACAGGCGGCGTCTTCCGCCTTCTTCCGCAATCTATTCTCGACGACTTCCTGGATGACAACGGCGGTAGGAATGGCGAGAACCGTTCCGATGACGCCGGCGACTTCGAAGCCGGCCATCAAAGCGATGATAACGATCACCGGATGAATATTTACGGCCTTGCGCATCAAAATCGGCACCAAAATGTTGTTTTCAAGCTGTTGAACGATCACGAAAAAGATGAGGGTAACCACGGCGAGAGACAAGGAATTCGAAAAAGCGACGGCCACGCCGATAGCTCCGGCGAAAATCGGACCGACTACCGGCACGATTTCGAAAAGTCCAGCGAGCACCCCGATCAAAAGACTGTAATCGATGCCGGCGAGCCAAAGCCCCACGAAAACCACCAGGCCGATGACAAAGCTCAAAAGCATTTGCGCCTGCATCCAACGGCCGATTCTTTTTTTGGCCCGGATATAAATCTTGATAATGTACTCTTCGGCCTGCGTTGGAAACACAGCCCGCAAAAGCCTTTCCACCCCGTCGCGGCTCAGGGTCAGATAAAACGAGGTGATAAAGACGGTCGCGAGAAATATGACTCCGCCGAGCAATCCTCCGACCGCGGAGATGAATGGACTCGCTCCCTTCAAAATGGCATCAACCATCTGGCTGCCGAAATTACCGCTGAGCAACGTCTGGTTTAGTTTATCCAAAATGGCACCGTTTTCCCCGAAAAGGCCGCCCAGACCCTGATAGGTTTCGATCAATTTGGCGGTCTCCAAAGAAACCAAGGGAACGACTTCATAAAGAATAAAGCCGAAAACAACCGACATCGCGAGGAAAATTAGAACCGTTCCAATAAGGCGGGGAACCTTGCGGCCCTCGAGCCAAGACACTAGACCGTCGAGCGCCGAGGAAATGATGAGCGCGAAAAGCAAGACGAGCAGGGCTTCGTGGGCCGCGATCAGGAACGCGACGATGGCGATCATCGCCACCACCCTCCAGAGGGTGCCCCAAGAGATTTCCAACTCCCGCTTTTCCATTGGTTAAATCTTAACGGATTGGAGAAGATCCCGCAATGCCTTTTCTTCGAAATCCGGGCCGATGGCGGCCAAGTTCAACCGGCTCTTCTTAAAAATCTCCCCCGCCAGGGATCGGATGTCTTCGGGTGTAACTTCTTTGATCTTCCGAAGCACTTCGGCCGGGGTTAAAACCTTGCCGGACACGATCTCTTCGGCGCCGAAGAAGACGGCGATGTCATCTGACGTTTCAAGCTGCAAAATCAGGTTGCCGGACAGATGCTCTTTGGCCTTGTTGAGCTCCGCCTCGGAAACCGGATTATTCTTCAAGTCCTCAAACTCGGCGAGAATGACGCGACAGACATCGATCATTTTCGTTTTGTCGATGCCAGCGGCGACAAAGATCGAACCATGGTCCGAGGATTCGTCCACTCCGCTCCGGACGTAATAGGCAGCGCCCATTTCGTCCCGAATTTTTACGAACATCCTCGAAGACATGCTGCCTCCCAAAATGTCGGCGAGCACCATCAAGGCGTACCTCCGAGGATCAAAAGCGTTGATGCCCCGGCTCCCCAAGACAAGGTGCAGTTGGTCGGTTGATTTTGTCTGAAGATTCAACTCCGGCTCGGTTTGGCTATCAATGGTTTTCTCCTTTTTAACGGTTTCACCCCTCGGCATCGCCTCAAAATATTTCCAAACGGTTTTTTCGGGATTCTCCGGAATGCCGCCGCAAACGATCACCGTCGTTTTCGGTGGCAGATAATGTCTGGTCCGGTAAGCGACGATGTCTTCCCTGTTCAGGCGCCGAATCACCTCCTTGTTTCCGGCGACGGACCATCCGGCCGGCTGGTCTCCATAAAGAAGCTTCGCGAAGTTCTCCTTGACCTTCTCCATCGGCAGGTCCTCGTACATGTTTATCTCTTCGAGAATCACTCCCCTTTCCCTGTCCATCTCCGCCTGATCGATGATCGGATTCATGTAAAGATCGGCCACGATCTCCAAAATCTTTTCGAAATTCTTGTTGGCGGCCTTGGCGTAATAGCCTGTCATCTCGTTCGCGGTGAAGGCGTTGTATTCGGCCCCCAAGGCGTCAAGCTCGGCGGCAATGGCCCCGCTTCTGGGCCGCTTGGTTGTTCCCTTGAAGCAGAGATGCTCCAAAAAATGGGAAATGCCGCTCTTGTCTTTGGTCTCATATTCCGAGCCGGCGGCGACGAGAACTAAAACCGTGGTTGCGAGACTCTGCGGCTCGGGCACGAATATATATCTAAGACCATTCGGGAAAATGGTTTTAACGTAGTTGATTTCGGGCATGATTATTTTTTAAATTGCTCCAAAAGATAACTCTTGATTTCGGAAATAGCAACCCTTTCCTGTTTCATCGTGTCGCGATCGCGGACCGTCGCTTGATGATCGTTTAAGGAATCGAAATCGATGGTCACGCAATAGGGCGTGCCGATCTCGTCCTGCCGGCGGTAACGCTTGCCGATGGACTGGGTTTCGTCGTAATCGACGATGAAATCCCGCCTCAATTCCTCGGCCAAAGGCCTAGCGACCGAAGACAACTCTTCCTTTTTGGAAAGCGGCAGCACAGCCACCTTCACCGGCGCCAACCATTTCGGGAACCTCATGACAACCCGCGTCTCTGTTTTTTCCTCGGATCCCGCCGAAGGCGCCTGCTCTTCGGCGTAAGCCGAACACATGGCCGCGAGAACGCTCCTTTCGACGCCGAAAGTCGGCTCGATGACATGCGGATAAAACTCTTCGCCGGTCTCCGGATCCTTGTACTTCAAATTGACGCCGGAACGCTCTCCGTGATTTTTAAGGTCGAAATCCGTGCGATAGGCCAGTCCGTATAGCTCCTTGGCCCCGAACGGGAAATGATATTCGAAATCAATGGTGCGCTTCGAGTAATGCGCCAACTCTTCTTTCGGCACCTCGAGTTCGTTGATCTCTTTTTCAACATCGACGCCGAGGCTTGCGGTCCAGTCAATCATCTCTTTCCGCCACATCTCGAAATACTTGTTCCAATCCCCGTCGCTTTTCGGAACCGGAATAAAATACTCGATCTCCATCTGCTCGAACTCGCGGGTGCGGAAAATGAAATTGCCAGGAGTGATCTCGTTTCTAAAAGCTTTGCCTATCTGGCCGACGCCAAAAGGCAAGTCCATTCTTTTGGTGTCTAGGATATTTTTGAAATTGACGAAAATGCCCTGGGCAGTTTCCGGACGGAAATAAACTTCGGAGGCCTTATCTTCGGTCGCGCCAAGATGAGTCTTCAACATCAGATTAAACTGACGTGGAAAAGAAAAATTAGCGCCACATAAAGGACACCTTTCTCTTGAATAAAATTCTTTTAATCCTTCAGGGTCATCTTTATATCTGTCAAATTGTTCTAAATCCTTAATCACTTCATCGAATCGGAATCTTTTATGACATTTCTCGCATTCAACGAGCGGATCGGAGAAATTCTTCAGATGCCCCGAAGCCTCCCAAACTTTGGTGTTCATTAAGATAGAAGCGTCGATGCCAGTCATATCGGAACGCCGATGAATAAACCTGTTCCACCAAGCGGCTTTGATGTTCCGTTTCAGCTCGACACCCAAAGGACCGAAATCCCAGGCATTCTGCAATCCGCCGTAAATTTCACTCCCCGGAAAAACAAAACCCCGGCGTTTGGCCAGGCTCAAGATTTTTTCCATCAAATCGGTTTCCATGATCTTCTTATATATTCTATTATTCCCGGACCAATCCGTCTAACGGACCCGTCGTCGAGTCGCCGGTAAGGGAGCTGTTTAGCGGAACGCCCGAAGCCGAAACGGCGACGCCCGCGAAATCGTCCGCAGCCGACACTTTTGTCTCCCTTAATAGAGGCATATACGAGCCGGTAAATTCGTCTATCGGCGTCGCCCTTATCTGAAAAATGGCCTCCAGGGGTTTATCGGCAATGCCGGTATTCGCGAGTATTTTCGGAATTCTCCAGACGACTTCCTTGGAAAGCGCGTCGTAGTTCAGTTCGCCAACCGCCACTTTCTGGCTGCCGGTCAGGGCAACGCCCACCGGCAAAACCGCCCTCACTTCGACGTTGCTCATATCGGTCGCCTCGCTCGACAAAAACCAATGGATGGTGAAATCCGTCGGCGCGCCCACCCGGAGCGGGAGGCTGCCGCTGTTTACAATGCCCGAAGCCGCGTCGCGGAAATAAACCTCGGGTCTGACTTTTAAGATTCCGATAAGTTTGGCGTCGGAGACGATGACGCTTTTTAATTTGAGTCCGGTCGAGGCCACCGTCGCTTCAGCCTGGGCGGCCATGGTTACCGTGAAATTCTTGTCGCTCGCCTGTCTTATCGAATAATCCGGCTTCAGGGGGACTTCTATATCGATCCCCCTCGCCTCACCCGGATCGAGCGCCGCAAGATTTGGATCGGTGGCGTAGTTCCAAAAAATAGTTCCGGCGTTCAGGCTTCCGCCTTCGGCCACGGCTATCTTTGAAAGATCATACATGCTTCCCTTGAAGCTCGCTTTGATGATGACATTTTTAAAAACCTCGTCGCTAAAATTACCGCAGGTCAGGTGGTATTTTAAGACGCTTCCCGGATTTACCCCGCTGTCCGCCGATTCCGCATTCACAAGATTGATCTTTAAGGAAAGCGGCGACGCTTTGATCCCGATATCCGCGGAAGAATCATCGAGCACGTAATCGCGGCCCTCCAACCGCCCCTTCGTTTCCACACGCAGATTGAAAACGCTCATGTCGGGTAGACTGGCCGACCCCTTAAAGGCGACTTCTTCCTTCTCTCCGGCCTTGATGTTCACCGGGCCGTTGGAAAAATCGCTCGAAAAATCCTTCGAGGCTGTAAGGTCGAAAGACAAAGTCCAGTCTTTGTCGCTCGTGTTTTCATAATCGATCAGCCAATTAAATTCTTCGCCGGCCATGACTTCTTTCGGAACGACGAGCGTCACCTTCACGGGCTTTTCCACGGCGGCGATAAAATCCTTACTGACGTTTAGACTCTTGTTCAAAGTCGCCGGCAAATAAGAAACATTGGCCTCAAAAGTCTTTTCGACCGAGGCCGCATCGAGCACTCTTATATTGAAGGTCTCCTTATAGACCTCGCCCACATCCATAGTTCCCGCCTCGCGCATCCTTCTCACTTCGTTTTTCCCGTCGCTAAACATGGCGCCGTCGGGAACGCTAAGCGATACTTCGACGTTCCGGAGCAAAACCTCGGAGTTGTTGGTAAAAACAACCGTCAAAGGAAAGATATCCCCCAAGACGACGTTTTTGGGAGCCTCGAAAGCGATAACCGGCCTTCTCGAGGCTCCGGCGAAAAAAAGCTCGTAGGCAATAAAAACAGCCGCGATACCGACGGCCGCGAACAGGATTTTTTTTATCAAAATCAATATCCGTATTTTGTCCTTCCGCATTGGCGACATAAAAACATTATATCTTGGCTGGAGAAATAGGCAATTTTCCCGCGGCCGCAGCGGGCGCAGGTCGCCTTATCCGGATCGAGGCCGCGATT
>JAMCQZ010000005.1 GCA_023380305.1 Patescibacteria group bacterium | reverse complement strand
TGCATCCAAGCCGGCGATTTGCCGAAGATAGATGAAAATACCAGGGAGATCATCATTGAATCCGCCAATTTCAATCCAATTTTGATTTACAAGACTTCGAAGGCGATTAAGCTCGCGACCGACGCTTCCCAGCGGTTTGGCCACGGATTGAGCCCGGAACTCTGCAAGACCGGCATCGACCGGGCGACCCTGCTCCTCAAGGAAATCTGTGGAGCGGTCCTCGTCGATTCCAAAGACGTTTATCCGAAGCCCCAGTCGAGGAGAATCTTGAAATTCGATTTCGAAAAAATGGCTTCTGTCCTCGGAACGGATATCGATTCCAAAGCCGCTTTGGCCGTTCTTAGAATATTAGGTTTTCGCGTCCTTCCAAAAAACATGATTGAGATTCCGGCCTCGAGGCTTGACGTGAATATTATCGAAGACTTGATCGAAGAAGTCGGCCGCATGCACGATCTAAATAAGATTCCGGCAAAAAATCCTCGCGTTCTGCTTGCGCCTCCGGAAATGGACGAGAATTTTGTTTCGATGGAAAAAGCAAAAAACAGCCTTGTTCGTTCCGGATTTTCCGAAGTTCGCAATTCGAGCTTTGTGCCGGATAAATCCGCCGGAGACGTCGAGCTCGAAAATCCCTTGTCGGACGACAAGCGTTTCTTGCGGAACAATCTCGTTTATCATCTCCGTGAGAATATTAAAGCCAACCACCGGTTTGCGGGAACCGTCAAAATATTTGAGATCGGCAAAGTTTTTTTGGGAGGACTCAAAGAAGAGCGTCATTTGGCCGCGGCCGTGAGCGTCAAGTCCGGGGATCATGTTTTCCGCGATCTCCGCGGCGTCGCCGAAGAATTGTTGAGGAACTTGGGGCTCACCGATTATTCTTTCGTCCCCGAAGGCGATAAACTGCGCCTGGAGTCCGACCACGACGTTCTGGGGTATCTTCGCGCCGAGCCGAGAAACAGAGCCGCTTTTTTGGAAATCAATTTCGACAAAGCGCACCACCTCGTTGAGGGCGAAATGGAGTACCTACCGATTTCGCCGTATCCTTCGATCTTGCGCGATATTTCTTTCACCGTTAAAGAGGGGACGAAGGTCAATTTGATTTTGGAAGCGATCGCCGATTTGAGGTTGCCGGATCTCGAGGACGTCGATCTTGTCGATTATCTGCCGCCGGAGGCGGCGGGCGAAGGCTTGATCGGTCTGACCCTGCGTTTGGTTTTCCAGTCCATGAAAAGGACCTTGTCGGACGAGGAAGCGAACCGCGCGACAGCCAAAATCGAGAACGTTTTAACGGCCAATTTCAATGCCCAAATCCGTTGATTTACGGGGGTTTTGAGGGTTGTTTTCGGGCCGGTTTTTTGGTAGAATAAATAAGCCTTTTTGAGGGCTGGATTTAATTTGGAAACATCTAAAATGGTTAAAAAAAGCGAGGAAAAACCCGTTAAAAAAGAACAATCGTACAGCGCCAAAGATATTGAAGTTTTGGAGGGCCTGGAGCCGGTGAGAAAGCGTCCGGGCATGTATATCGGCTCGACCGGCGTCGACGGCTTGCACCACCTGATTTGGGAGATCGTCGACAACTCGGTCGACGAGGCCATGGGCGGTTACGCCAAAAACATCCGCGTGGAGATAAACAAGGATGGCAGCATTACCGTTCAGGACGATGGCCGAGGCATTCCGGTTGACGTTCACAGCGTCACCAAAAAGTCTGCGCTCGAAACCGTCATGACCGTGTTGCACGCCGGCGGCAAGTTCGGCGGAGGCGGATACAAGGTTTCCGGCGGTTTGCACGGAGTCGGCGCTTCGGTGGTGAACGCCCTGTCCGAATGGATGAAGGTGGAGGTCCGCCAGGGCGGCTATCTTTATGTCCAGGAGTACGAGCGCGGAAAGCCGAAATACGCCGCGAAGAAAATCGGCAAATCCGAGGGCCACGGCACCACGTCCACTTTTTATCCCGACAGGTTGATATTTTCCGAAATGGTTTTCGACAAAAAAAGGATTCTGGATCATCTCCGGGAACAGGCGTATCTCACCAAGGGCTTGAGGATTATCTTTACCGACTACAGGGAAGAGACTCCTTTCTATTATGCTTTCCAATTCGACGGAGGACTTAGATCGTTCATCGATTATTTAAACGAGGATGGAGACCGCATCATCCAAGAGGAGGTTTTCTATGTGAACAAGGAATACGGCGGAATGGATATCGAAGCGGCCCTGGCTTATACCGATGGCTTCGAAGCCGAGGAATACAGCTTCGCGAACAACATTCATACTTCGGACGGTGGCATGCATCTGACCGGTTTGAGGACGGCGCTCACGAGGACTTTAAACGATTTCAGCCGTTCTTCGGGCTATCTCAAGGAAGGCGAAGACAATCTGACGGGCGAAGACGTGAGGGAGGGATTGATCGCCGTTGTTTCGGTGAAGCTCAAAGATCCCCAGTTCGAGGGCCAGACCAAAGCCAGGCTTGGCAATCCGGAAGCAAGGAGCACGGTTGACGCCGTTGTTTCGGAAGCGCTTAAAGAATTTTTGGAAAAGCACGGCGCCGATGGCCGGAGGATGGTTGAAAAATGCGTTTTGGCGGCCAAAGCGAGAAAGGCGGCCAAGGCGGCCAAGGACACTGTTTTGCGCAAAGGCGCCCTGGAGGGCCTGACTTTACCGGGAAAACTGGCTGATTGTCAGACGAGGAAAAGTGAGGAAGCCGAGATGTTCATCGTCGAGGGAGAATCCGCCGGCGGCTCGGCCAAACAGGGCCGGGATCGCCGCTTCCAGGCCATTCTGCCCTTGAGGGGGAAAATTTTAAACGTCGAGAAAGCCCAGATCCACCGGATGCTCGCCAATAACGAAATCAAATCTTTGATCGTCGCTTTGGGAACGGCTTTCGGCGAGGACTTCAATTTGGAAAAATTAAGATACGGCAAGGTGATCATCATGACCGATGCCGATGTCGATGGCGCCCATATCCGGACTTTGCTCCTTACTCTTTTTTACCGCTATTTCCCGCGGCTGATTGAAGCCGGACATATTTTTATCGCCCAACCGCCGCTCTATAAAGTTCAGAAGGGCAAGGAATTCCATTATTGCTACACCGATGCCGAGAAAGACGATCTGATCAAAAAAATGGGCGAGGCTGCCGTGGTCAGCCGCTACAAAGGCTTGGGAGAAATGAACCCGGAACAGCTTTGGGAAACGACCATGGATCCGGAGACGAGACTGATGAAAGTGGTGACGATCACCGACGCCAAGGAAGCGGACCATCTTTTCGATATTTTCATGGGCAGCGAGGTTGAACCGAGAAAAAGATACATCCAGATTCACGGGGCTTCGGTTAAAAATCTTGACATCTAGCCTCAAAAATTATAACCTTACAAAGCTTATATGGCGCTGAATAAATTCATCAAAAATTCTTACGAAGAGCTTCGCAAAGTCAACTGGCCGAGCAGGCGGGAGACTTTGCGGATGGTGCTCATCGTCGTCCTTTTCTCGGCGGCGGTGGCTATCTTGCTTTCTACAAGCGATTCTTTTTTCACGTTTCTCTTGAAGAGATTAATCCTTAAGATTTAACGCTTCATGGACAAAACCACATCAGAACAAACTGGAATTCGGCACTGGTATGCGGTGCACACTTATTCGGGCTACGAGGACGCCGTCAGTCGCTATTTAAAACAGCGCATCGAATCTTTGGCTGTCGAGGATAAGATTTTTAATGTTATCGTTCCGAAAGAGAAAAAAGTGAAGATCAAGAACGGCCGCCGGACGGTCGTCGAAGAGAAAATCTATCCGGGCTACGTGCTCGTCGACATGGTCATGGGGCCGGACACTTGGTATATCGTCCGGAACACCCCGCGCGTTACCGGTTTTGTCGGCGCCGACACCACCACCCCGACGCCTCTTTCCAAGGCCGAAGTCGACTCTTTGATGGCCAAGATGACCGGCGAGGAGCCGAGTTTCAGAATTGATTACAAGCCGGGCGATCTTGTCCGTATCACCGACGGTCCGTTCAAAGACGCCGACGCCAAGATTTCGGAAGTGGACGAGACAAGGGGCCGGGTCAAGGTCCTGGTCTCCATTTTCGGCCGCGACACAGCCGTAGAGATCGACGCTTTGCAAGTGAAGAAAATTTAGTTTAAGATATTTTCGCTAATATGGCTAAACCAATCAAAACAATATTAAAACTTCAGATTAAGGCCGGCGCTGCTAACCCGGCTCCTCCGGTGGGTCCGGCGTTGGGACAGCACGGAATCAATATCCAGGATTTCTGCAAGCAGTTTAACGACGCCACCAAGGATATGGGCAGCGACATTATTCCGGCTGAAATCACCGTTTACGAGGACAGAAGCTTCACTTTTAAGTTAAAGACTCCGCCGGCTTCGGATCTGCTCCGCAAGGCCGCCGGCATCGAGAAGGGTTCGGCTGTTCCGAACAAAAATAAAGTGGGAACGGTGAGCAAGGAGGATCTGCGCAAAATCGCCGAGAAGAAAATGGTGGATTTGAACGCGAACGACGTCGAAGCCGCCGAAAAAATAATCGCTGGGACCGCCCGATCGATGGGTATCGAAATCAAATAGTCCGATCACCAGGCTTCATGATTCTTTCCGATAGAGATATCAAAAAAGTCATCAAGCAGAAAAGATTGGTTTTTCTTCCTAAAATTTCTCCGGACCAGATCGGTCCAGCTTCGATTGATCTCAAACTCGGCCCGCAATTCAAGGTTTTTCACATCAGCGAGACGAGCTTGCTCGATACGAAAAAAGGCATCCCGCTCGACGTTATGAAAAAATACGACCATCGCGAGTCGTTTATTTTGCATCCGGGAAAATTTATTTTGGCAAGCACAGCCGAATATATGAAGGTTCCGGACGATATGGTGCTCCGAGTGGAGGGTAAGAGCACTCTGGCGCGGATGGGCATTCTGGTCCACACGGCCGGCTTTGTCGATCCGGGATTCGAGGGATCCATCACCTTGGAGATTAGCAATCAATCTGATCTGCCAGTAAAGCTTTATCCGGGCATGTATATTTGCCAGGTGGCCGTGGAATATCTTTCGAGCCCGGCTGAAAAACCCTATAATCTCAGAAAAAAATCATTGTATAACAAACAAAAAGGTCCAACCGCGGCCAATCCGCAGAATCTTTTTGACAAGCTATAAATAATCATGCGTCAAATACCAGGTGGATTGATGATCGTTTTCGGCGGTACCGACGGCACCGGTAAAAACACCGAATCGCAGTTCGCCGAAAAATGGTTTGCCGACCAGGGGTATTCGGTCGCCAAGTTCGCCTTTCCTCGTTACGGATCGCCGGCTGGATATTTCGTGGCCGCCTATCTTGGCAAACTGCCCGATAACGCGCCGCCGCGTTACGGTCCGCCGAACGACGTCGCTCCGAAAATTGCCTCGGAGTTTTACGCTCTTGACCGCTACGACGCGAGTTTCGAAATTAGGCAGGCGCTCGCCGAGGGAAAAGTGGTCATCTGTGATCGTTATGTCGAATCGAACGCCGGCCATCAAGGTGGCAAAATCAGCGATCCCGAAAAGCGCAAAGAATTCGTCGACTGGCTTTTCGACCGGGAATACGGGTTTTACGGAATCCCGAAGCCGGATATAAACATCATCCTTTGGCTGCCGCCAGAGCTGGTGGAGCAGAGGATCGCCGGTC
Source organism: Patescibacteria group bacterium (assembly GCA_023380305.1). GTDB lineage: Bacteria > Patescibacteriota > Minisyncoccia > UBA6257 > Colwellbacteraceae > JAMCQZ01. The sequence goes on along the minus strand of JAMCQZ010000005.1, from coordinate 74,413 downwards.
GGGGCAATCCAAAGGGCCACGAAATCGATCCGCAGCATCTGATTAACGCCGGTCGAGCCTATCGCTGGCTTACCGAAAACTACCCCGGGTTTGTTCTTGTCGAGTGTTGTGACGATCGTGGAGAAAACCTGTCCCACGAACAAGTGGACGCCAAAGTGGAGGCTGTTTTAAAGACAAGTCTCCAGGCTAAGCTTGACCGAAACAAAAAAGATTAAGTTTTAAGCCCTCGGAAGAGGGCTTTTTTCTTGTTCCGAAAACCTGTTAGAATAAGCTTAAATCTGATGAAATATCTGCCTACTATCGGTTTGGAAATCCACGTCGAGCTGAAGACGAAGACGAAGATGTTCTGCGGCTGTAAAAACGACAGCTTGGAGACGAAGCCGAACACAAACGTCTGTCCGATCTGTCTCGGCCATCCGGGCACTTTGCCGGTGCCGAATATCGAGGCCGTTAAATCGGTTCTAAAACTCGGGTTGGCGCTTCAAGCCGACTTGGCCGAAAAATCGAAATTCGACCGGAAAAGTTATTTCTATCCAGATCTTCCTAAGGGCTATCAGATTTCCCAATACGACGAACCTTTGGTGAGAAACGGCGAGCTTCTGGGGGTTCGCGTCAAAAGGATTCATCTGGAAGAAGATGTCGGCCGGTTGCTCCACGAAATTCCGGCTTTGTCTCGTTCTCACGGGGCAAAAGACGACGAACGCCTAAAGACGTCGGATAAAGCGACTTATGTCGACTTCAATCGCGCTGGCGTCCCTCTTATGGAACTCGTCACTGAACCGGATATTAAAAGCGGGGAGCAGGCGGTCGCTTTCGCCAAGATGTTGCGGCTTATTCTTCGCTATCTTCGCATCTCTGACGCCGATATGGAAAAAGGCCAGATGCGAGTCGAAGCCAATATTTCTGTCCGGCCGGAAGGCCAAGACGAGTTTGGCACCAAAGTTGAGGTGAAAAACTTGAATTCTTTCAAATCGGTCGGAGACGCCGTTAATTTCGAGATCCGAAGGCAGACCGAGGCTTTGGAATCCGGCGGCAAAGTTTTTCAAGAAACTCGCGGTTGGGATCAAAACAAAAAAGCCACTTTCAGCCAGAGGAGCAAAGAGGAGGCCAAGGATTACCGTTATTTCCCGGAGCCGGACATTCCGTCGATCGACCTGCAAGAAACCTCGCTTATTAATTTGGAAGAATTGCGGCGAGCCATTCCCGAGCTGCCTTTGGAAAAGAAATCCCGTCTGATGAAGGAGTACGGTCTTGTCGAGGTCCAGGCGGATTTAATGATCGAAGACGGAGATCTGGCGGATTTCTTCGAAGAGACTATTTCGGAAGCGGAAGGGGACGACGACATCGATTCGTCCGAAAAACAGCGGTTTACCGAACTCGCCTTCAATTATCTGACAAGTGATCTTAAAGGATTTATGAACAGCCAGGGCATCGGCTTCGAGGAATTAAAAATCAGTCCGGAGAACCTCGCCGATCTGGCGGATTTGATTTTTAATGGCGAGATAACGAGCCGCGTCGCCAAGGATTTGATTCCGGAAATGCAAAAAACAGGTTTGGATCCGAGGCAGATCGTCAAAGAAAAGGGATTGGAACAAGTATCAGACGAAGAAATCATCGAGCAGGCAGTCAATAAAGTGGTCGCCGAAAATCCGGGAGCGGTGGCGGATTACAAAGCTGGCAAGAAAACAGCCTTGCAGTTTTTGATAGGCAAGACCATGGCCGAGCTCAAAGGCAAGGGCCATCCTGGGAAAATCGGCGAGAAGCTCGAAAAACAGCTTTAACCGTTCTTCAAGAACCGTTTTAAGAGGCGTTCGGCTTCTTTTTCGGTTTTAACCCAGCGGATGTTTTTGTCTTTCTTAAACCAAGTCATTTGGCGTTTGGCGTAATTGACGATTTCCCGCGAAAGCTCGGACTTCATTTCTTCCAGACTGATCCGGCCGCGGAGATAACGGCTCAAATATCGGTATTCAAGTCCCAATTCCTCCATGCGTTTCCAGGATAATCCGCGGTCGTGGAGTTTTTTCGCTTCCTTGATCATGCCCTGGCTTAAACGTTCATCGAGTCTTTTTAAGATGCGGTCGCGGAGATCATCTTTCGACCGGATAAGGCCGATTTTCAAAACATTATAGGCCGGTCGCTTTTGGAGCGCCGGAACAGGTTTTCCGGATTTGATGATAATTTCGAGCGCCCGGATGAGCCGCCGCCGATTATGAGAGTCGATGACCGCGCCGCGTCTGGGATCAATTTTTTGGAGATCTCTAAAAAGCGCTTCGGTGGTTTTTTTCTCCAGTTTTTTTCTCAAAGCCGGATCGGGCGCCACTTCCGGAAGCTGAAAATCATAGATCAAGCTGTCGATGTAAAGCCCGGTGCCGCCGCAGATGACGGGAAGTTTACCTCGGAACAATATCTCGCGAACGGCTTTTTCTCCGAGCTTTTGGTAATCCGCCACCGAGAGAGTCCTTTTTGGAGAGGCGATGTCCAAAAGATGGTGGGGAATCCCGGACATTTCTTTTTTGGTGATTTTACCCGTTCCCAAATCCAGTCCCTTGTAAACCTGCCGGGAATCGGCCGAGATGATTTCGGCGCCGCGGTATCCAAGTTTTTTCGATTCGATAAATTTCGCGAGCTTGATCGAAAGCCCGGTCTTGCCCGAGGCGTTCGGTCCGAGAATGACGATCAGTTTCGGTTTCAAGGCAGTCATCATTTCAATCTATACGAATTTCGGCCGCGATAAAACCCCTTCAGAGGAAGGGGTTTTATTTCTTGGCTATTTTCTGTTTTTGATTTCCTGCTTCAGATTTTGTAGAAAGGCATCGACGGGTTTGGCCCCGAGATCGCCTTCGCCGCGTTTTCTCACCGAGACGGTGTTCGATTTCATCTCCGCTTCTCCGACGATGAGAATGTAGGGGATTTTCTGCATCTCCGCGGCGCGGATGCGGCGCCCCAGGGTCTCGGCGCTCGAATAGAGCTCGGTCCGAATATCTTCGGCCATCAGTTTTTCTTCAAGGTCTTTGGCATAGCGGTTGAATTTCTCGGAGATCGGAATGATAGCTGCCTGAACAGGTGCGATCCAAACCGGGAAAGCTCCGGCCACGTGCTCGATGTAGACGCCCATAAACCGTTCGAGCGATCCCAAAAGCGCCCGGTGCACCATCAGAGGCCGCTTCTCTTTGCCTTTATCGTCGGTGTAGGCCATATCGAACCTGGCCGGTTCGTTGAAATCGAATTGGATGGTCGAAAGCTGCCATTTGCGGCCGATGGCGTCGCTCACTTTGATGTCTATTTTCGGACCGTAGAAAGCGGCGCCGCCGACATCGTAAGCGAAATCCTTGAATCTCATTTCTTCCATGGCGAGCCTCAAAGCCTTCTCGGCCATGGCCCAGTCTTTATCGCCTCCGATGAAATCCCCCTTCTTTTTGGGATCGCGGACACTCAGGTTCATCTCGAGATCTCTGAATCCGAAAGTTCCGAGGATGTAAATAGTGAGCTTAAGAGCTTTTTTCACCTCGTCTTCGATTTGCTCCGGAGTACAAAAGATGTGCGCGTCGTCCTGGGTAAAACCGCGAACGCGAGTCAGCCCGTGGAGGGTGCCGGAGCGTTCATAGCGGTAAACAGTGCCCATTTCCGTCCATCTGATCGGCAAGTCGCGGTAGGAGCGCGGTTTGCTCTTGTAAAGCTGGATGTGCAATGGGCAGTTCATCGGCTTCAAAAGGTAGTTTTCGCCTTCGATGCCGAAGGGAGCGTACATGCTGTCTTTGTAGAATCCGGTGTGTCCCGATCTGTCCCAAAGTTTTTGGGATCCGATGTGGGGCGTGGTTACCATTTCGTAGCCGTTCTTCAGGTAGGTGTTCAAGGCAAAAGTCATGATCTCGTGCCTCAACCGGCTGCCTTTCGGCAGGAAAAGGGGAAGACCCTGTCCGACTTCGTCGGAAATCATAAAAAGCTCCAATTCGGCGCCGAGTTTGCGGTGGTCTCGCTTTTCGGCTTCGGCTTGGACAACAAGATAATCGTTGAGCGCTTTCTTCGAGGCGAAGGCCAACCCGTATATGCGTTGGAGCATCGGATTTTTTTCGTCTCCTTTCCAATAGGCTCCGGCGATCGAAGTTAGCTTAAAGGCTTCGGGATCGATCTCCGAGGTCGATTTGACGTGGGGTCCGGCGCAAAGATCGATAAAAAGGGGATCCTTCGGGCTTTTGTCGTAGGTCTTATAGATACTGATCGTCTTTTTTTGCTTCTTCAACTCGTCGATCAATTCCAACTTGAACGGCTGGTCTTTAAAGATCTTTTTTGCTTCAGCCGGAGTGACGATTTCTTTTTTGAATTTTAGCCCCTGCTTAAGGAGCTCTCGACTGCGGCCTTCGATGGATTTCAGATTTTCATCGGTGATTTCCTTGAGGCCGAAATCATAGTAGAATCCGTTTTCGATCGTCGGACCGATGCCGAGCTTGGCTTTTGGGAATTTCTCCATGGTCGCCAGGGCGACGATGTGGGAAATGGAGTGCCGGATACTATCTACGTTCGGTCCTTCGGCTGGCGCCAGACCCTTCTTCCGACCAGCCGGCTTCTTTATATTATTTTTGCTGTTTCGCATATTATTTTTGGTTCTCCGTTTTTTCTTGAAACTCGTCCTTTGACCTCCAAAATTGCATTTTCTCTCCAGATATCGGGCTTTTTTTGGAGGGTGTCGTTGAAGACCAATATTTCCACATTATTGCTCAAATCCTCCAGTTTTACAAACAACATCGGTTGTCCGTTTTTGGTATTAATTTTTTGGATCTTGGTAACGAGGCCCGTTACAGTGACGCTCCAACCATCGCGGATATTCTTGATCTCGGTCAAAGGCGTCGCTCCGTCGTTGTTGTGTTGGAATCCGTTTAAAGGATGGTCTGAGACAAAGAGTCCCAGAAGTTCCTTTTCCCAATTGAGTTTTTCCATATTCGTCGCCGGGGCGACCGGCGTCAGCTTGATCGTCATTTTCGGCGCGCCTCCGAAAAGGCTCGTCTGGCTCGCAGTTAGGCTTCGGCGATAAGCGCTCAAGGTCTTGATGATATCATCCAAATTCATAAGCAGGGTTTTCCTTTCGACGCCCAAAGAATCCATGGCTCCGCACTTGATCAGGCTCTCCAGGGATTTCTTATTCAAATCTTTGTGGTTGATTCTTGAAATAAAATCTTCGAGGTTTAAAAACGGTCCGCCGCGGAGCCGTTCGTCGACGATAGCCTGGGTGATGGCCACGCCGACATTTTTGATAGCCGACAATCCGAAACGGATGTTTTGGTCTTCCGGAACAAAGTCGGGGTAGCTTTTATTGACGTCCGGGGATAAGACTTGAATTTTCATGCGGCGGCAGTCGGCGACGAGAACGGCGATGCGCTCCACATCCGAAGAGTCGTTGTTTAAAAGACTCGTCATAAACTCTTGCGGGTAATGGGCCTTGAGGTAAGCCGTTTGATAGCCGATCAGGGCGTAGCAGACGGAGTGGGCTTTGTTGAATCCGTATCGGGCGAAGGGCTCGGCCAGCTTCCAAAGATCCTCGCCGAGTTTTTTGTCGCCCAAAGTCTTTTCGACGCCGGAGATGAATTTTTCCGCTTGCTGGTCGAGCAGGGATTTGATCTTTTTACCGACGGCTTTGCGGAGAACGTCGGCTTCGCCGTAGGTGAAGCCCGCCATTTCGCGGGCGATCATCAGAAGCTGCTCCTGGTAGATCATGATGCCATAGGTGCCGCCGAGGATCGGTTGGAGTTTCGTATGAAGATAGGTGATCGGTTCGCGTCCTTGTTTTCTTGCGATGTAGGAGGGAATAAGTTCCATCGGGCCCGGGCGGAATAGGGCGACCATGGCCACCAGGTCTTCGAAGCGGTCGGCCTTCATGGCCATGAGCCAGCGCGTCATGCCGGCGCCTTCGAATTGGAACACGCCGACGTTGTCTCCGGCCTGGAGCAGGGCGAAGGTGCCTCTATCGTCCAACGGGAGATTGTTGATTTCAATGGATTCTCCTTTTTCCTTGACCAACCGGAGGCAGCCCTCGATGATGGTCAGGTTGCGGAGCCCCAAAAAATCCATTTTTAGGAGGCCCATGTCTTCGACGGCGTGCATTTCGAATTGGGTGATTGAAGCGGTCTCATCTTGCGGCGACCGCTGGAGAGGCGCGTATTCGGTGATCGGTTTGTCGGTGATGACGACGCCCGCGGCGTGAACCGAAGCGTGCCTCGCCACTCCTTCGAGTTTCGAGGCGGCGTCGACGATCTTTTTGATATCCGGATCGGTTTCGTATTCCTTGCGGAATTCGGCGTTCGACTCCAGGAGCTCCTCGAGTTGGTGGTCGGATTTACCTTGGTTCGGTTCGAAGGGAATGAGCTTGGCGATGTGATCGACAAAAGAATAGGGATATCCGAGAGCCCGTCCGGCGTCCCTGATGGCGGCGCGGGCGGCCAAGGTTCCGAAAGTGATGATTTGGGCGACGCGGTCTTCGCCGTATTTTTCTTTGACATAGCCGATGACTTCTTCCCGTCTCGTATCAGCAAAATCCATGTCGATATCGGGCATCTGAATTCTCGCCGGATTCAAAAATCTTTCGAAAAGCAACCCGTAGGGAAGGGGGTTGACCTCGGTGATGCCGAGGATATAAACGATGATGCTTGAAGCGGCCGAGCCCCTGCCCGGGCCGACGACGATGCCGTGGCTTTTAGCCCAGCGGACGAAATCCTGGACGATCAACAAATAGCTGGCAAACCCCGTCTGCTCGATGACGGAAAGCTCATATTCTAGCCTTTCTTTGATTTCCGGCGTGATTTCCGAAAAACGTTCCTTGATCCGTTCGTCGATCAGCTTCTTCAAATAAGAGAGGGGAGTTTCTCCTTCGGGGATTGGATAGGCCGGCAGTTTGTTTTTACCAAGCTCGAATTCGAAATTGCATTTGTCGGCTATTTTTATGGTGTTCTCCAGGGCTTCGGGAACGTCTGAAAAAAGCTCGGCCATCCTTTCGGGTGAAGTGAGCGAAAGGTCGAAGTCTTTCATCGTCAGCCTTTTCTCGTCGTCGAACTGGTTTTGGGTCTGGATGGCGAGAAGCACTTCGTGGGTGGCTTTGTCTTCCGGTCGCAGATAATGGGAATCCTGGGTGGCGACCAGGGGTATTTGGAGCTCGTTCGCGAGCTTGATGAGCTTCGGCCGAGTCTCTCCGGAATGCTGTTGGATTTCGATGTAAAAATCGTCGGCAAAAAGGTTTTTATAAAACAGGGCGACTTCTTTGGCTTCTTCGGTCTTGCCAAATTCGAGCAGCCTCGAGATCTCTCCGGTGAAGCATCCGGAAAGGCAGATCAATCCTTCGTGGTGTTTTTCGATGAGTTCGTGGTCGATGCGCGGTTTGTAATAAAAACCTTCAAGATTCGCTGCCGTGACCAATTTGACGAGATTTTTGTAGCCGGTTTCGTTCTTAACGAGCAGTGTCAGGTGATAGCGGATATTGTCCACTTTGGCGTTTTTGGAAAATCGCGATCCGAAAGCGACATAAAGCTCCGCGCCGATGACTGGCTTTAGTCCCGCGGCTTTGGCTTTTTTGTAAAACTCCACGGCGGCATACATGTTGCCGTGATCGGTGACGGCCAGAGCATCCATTCCCAGTTCTTTGGCGTAATTAACAAGGTCGTCTATCTTCGACAATCCGTCGAGGAGAGAATAATGGCTGTGGGTATGCAGATGGACGAATTTCATTGGTATAATTATAGAGCGACTTTTTGCGGGTTCCAAACCGGCGATCATCGGCCGCATTATTTTATGAAATACATCCTTGGCGTTGACGAAGTCGGCCGCGGTCCCTTGGCCGGGCCAGTCTGCGTCGGCGCCTGTCTTTTGCCGGCCGGATTCAAGCCGAAAGCCGGGCCCTTGAAGCTTAAAGACTCGAAGCGGCTTTCGGCCGGAGAAAGGAAAAAGTGGAAAAAATGGTTGGAATATCAAGCCGTTCATCGTCCGTCGTCTTCCCGCCTTCGGATCGTTTACGCGACAAGCCGGATTTATCCCCGGAAGATCGACAAGATGAATATTGCGAACGCGGCAAACGCCGCCGCTTATAAGTCGTGTCGGAAAATCTGTAGCGAGCTTTCGAAATCGCGGCAAACATCGGAAGTGAGAATTTATTTGGACGGCGGACTTTATTTGAAAAGCAGGCATTGGCAGGAGACCGTCGCCGGCCGCGATTTTAAAAAGGTTTTGATAAGATCCGTAAAGACGGTCGTCTCCGGCGATGAAAGATTCGTCGCCATAAAACTGGCCTCGATCGTCGCCAAAGTTTCGCGGGACTGCTATATGGATCTTAAACACAAAGACTATCCGGCGTACAATTTTATAAGACACAAGGGTTACGGCACGAAAGAGCATATCGAAGCCATCCGGCGGCACGGTCCGAGTCCGATTCACCGATTGACGTTTTTGGAAAATTGCAATAATATAAAGCCTAAATAAGAGGGCCCAGATTCGGGCCGATTAATAAAAGATAATCACAAAATGCCTCCAGTAAAACACCACTCGAAATCGAAAGTCGGACGCCGGCGCTCGCATCTCGCGAAGACCAAGGCGACCGTCGGGGTTTGCAAGAAATGCGGCGCTCCGGTCGCTCCCCATCGCGCTTGCCCCAATTGCGGATTTTACAAATAATCGACCAATCTTTGTTTTTTAACTTTTAAGCCACCAACGTGTCCGCTCGCCAAATAGGAAGATCAATCGTTCTACAGTCGCTTTACGAATGGGATTTCGGCGGCCAGAGGGGGAATCTCGATGCTATCCTTGAAAGAAACATCAAGGAATTTTTTCCGGACACCGACGAAAGGGACTTTATTAAAAAACTTTCATCCGGCGTGATTCAAAAGATGCCGGATCTCGACGCCATCATCGTCAAGGCCGCTCCTGAATGGCCAATCAATCAAATTGCTCCCATCGACCGGAACGTTTTACGGGTCGGACTTTACGAGCTTCTTTTTGCCGATCGGAACGAGGTGCCGCCGAGGGTGGCTATCAACGAAGCGATCGAACTCGCCAAGGCTTACGGCGGTCCCAACTCCGGAAAATTCATCAACGGGGTTTTGGGAACGATCTATCGGGAGATCGGCGAGCCGGACAAGGGCGAACCGACCAAAAAAGAGCGCGAAGCCGCGGCCGGCGGTAAAAACGCCGCGGGGGCGGAATAAACCGGATTTTAACATCGGCTTAACAACATGGATATCGTTTCTTTGGAAAATAAGATCGGCGTTTATTTTAAAAACGAAAACCTTCTCAAGGAAGCGCTGACCCATCGTTCGTATTTAAACGAAAATCCTTCTTGGAAATTGCCTCAAAACGAACGTCTGGAATTTTTGGGCGACGCCGTTTTGGAACTTATCACGACCGAATACCTTTGGAAGACTCGACCAAGATTCGAGGAGGGATTGCTTACCTTGCTTCGGGCCGCCCTGGTAAATACGAAGATGCTTTCAAAAATCGCGGAAGAGGAAGTCGGCCTCCGTGATCATCTTTTGGTTTCAAGGGGCGAGGCCCAGATGGCGGGTCGGGCCATGGAGACTATTTTAGCCGATGCCTTTGAGGCCCTGACCGGCGCAGTCTATGTCGATCAGGGATTCGAAGCCGCTGACAAATTCGTCTTGCGGTTCGTGCTTTCTCACCTCGAGGAAATAGAAAAGAAGCAGCTTTATAAAGATCCGAAAAGCCTGCTGCAAGAGATAAGCCAGGCCGAATTGAAATTGACTCCGGTCTATAAGCTTCTGTCCGAGTCTGGTCCGGATCATGCGAGGGTATTTTCGGTCGGAGTCTATTTTGGAGACGAGCTGAAAGGCGAAGGCACGGGCGCTTCCAAACAAGAAGCGGAAATAGCAGCGGCCAAGGAAGCGCTGCAAAAAATGAAATAGATTCCATTTTATAAGGCTTTGAGTCTCATCTTCATCTTTCAGATTTGGGATTTCGGATTTTGCGCTCCTTTTTATCGCAGCAAATAGGGTTATCCCCACGCTTTTCGGGGTTTTTGATGTATAATTTATTAAAGAGATCCGTCTTTATATACATAAAGATATGAATAAGAAAATCATCGTTGCTGTCGTTTTTTTGAGCATCGGGTCGATTTTTGGGCTGGCGGCTCAACCCGTGGCCTTGGCTTGGCAGGATCCGACGGCTTTGCCGCCTGCGGGTGGAGGCAGTTTTGTGATCGAGTCTGGGGCGCCAGCGAACGTAATCTACATCAAAGCTGACGGAACTGTTGGCATTGGAACGGCGACTCCAGGATATAATCTGGATGTTAATGGTAACGCAAAAATCGGCACTTACCTGGGGGTAGGCGTGGCGCCATCGACCAGTTATTCGGTGACAACGGCGGGCGACTTAAATATCGGTGGCAACGATATTATGTTGAATGGCAATAAGCGTATTTCTGATTCCACGAGCGCTTCATATACGCATATTCAACCTCAGAACAACACCTTGATTATATATAATGGAGCCGTTAATGATCAGAATCTTAGAATTTATGGAGCTTCCGGTACTAACGGATTAATTCTTTCCGGAAGCGCGACAAATTCCCAAATCAACGCTTTCGGCACGGGCAATAGTTTAAGTGTTTTCGGCAGCAATGACGCTTCTGGGAAGCTTACTTTAGATTCCACCACAAATGCCACGAAAGGCGACATTATAATTGCGCCTAGCGGCGGTAACATCGGCATCGGGACGTCCGCTCCCGGAGCAAAACTGCAGGTTGCTTCTGCGGGGAATACGGCGACCAGCTATACCGCTCGTTTTCAGAATAGCACTTCCGTGGCTGGCGCAGGAGGTGTGTTGTTTGATCAGGACACCACTTATTCTTACAAATTACATACCGTGGGAACCGCCGTGACTAGCGGCTCATTAATTTGGTCATATATAAATAAAAGCACCGGCGCCGACCAATTCAGCAACATCCTGGTATTGACTAACGGAAACGTCGGCGTTGGCACGACCAATCCGGTGGCCAAACTTGCTATTAACGGCGGTTTGCATGTCGGCGGAGACACCGACCCCGGAGACAATAACGCCTCGATCGACGGCACCTTGACGGTTACCGGGAACGCCAACATTTGTAATTTAGTCGCTTACACGAGCGGCGGCGGCACTACCTCCTGTCCCTCTGGTTTTTACACCTGGTCTGGTGTAGCATTGACTTCCGGGTATATGCTTTGTTGTAAAGTCAGTAATCCGATCTAATTTCTATTCTTATGACAAAACGGAAGAATACGGTTAAAAAATCTCAACCCGAAAACAAAGAAATTAAAGTTGTCGTCAATCCTAAGATTTATCCGTTGGAAGCGATTTACGGCGCCGCTTATGTTTTTCTGGACAGGGCTTATGTTTTTTTGGACGGCGATCCGGACAAGAAGATCATTGTTAGCTTAAAAAGCAAGGATGAGGCGAGCTTCGGCGATAGTCGGGAAATAAAATCAGAATTTTTAAATGAGCTCGTTAATTACAGTCTCCGTCAGCAGATCGTAAAAAGAAACGCTAAGTTGAGGGAATATATCGTCGGCGCCGCCCTTCTCGGGGCTTCGGGAGAGATAAACGTATTTCCGGTAACAGAGACGGAGGAAGATGAAGACATTAACCCCGAAGAATTGCCGGTTGTGGAGGACGAGGCCGGGGTAGCGGCAGCGGACCAGTCCGAGGCCTGGGAAGAAGACCCGATGCAGATTGCCGTTCCTTGGGAGGAAAAATACGCGGCCGATTCCGCTTCTGTCTCAAACGCGGAAACGGCGGAGAAGAAAAAAACGCAGAAAGCGAAAAAATAACCGATGACGCTCAAATCAACTGCTTCAAGGGTCCAGCCGGGGAGATTGATCCGTTTCAACAAAAAGTTTTATAATCGTGAATCCGTGGCAAAAGCAGCCAGACAATTTAAGGGCCTGGCTCGTTTGGAGATCGACGACGCCAGAGCGTCGATCAACGTGAGTGTCTTTGTAAAGGACAAGAAGCCGTTTGACGCCAGCCTGATCGCCGATGAAATAGCAAATCGCGCCTTGGCGGAAATGAAAGCCATTTTATAGAATGCCCAAACCATTAAAATTAAATCCCGATAAACCGAATTTTTTTCGATTCAAAAAAATCGATAAAGATTATCTGATTACCAACGATACAGGACATCATCTTTTTTTGTCCCCGGACGAATTTTCCAGTTTTACTCGGGGGAAGATAAAGCCAGATACCAATTTATATGACCAATTGAGGGCCAAGGGTTTTTTAAAAGACGATTGGGATTTAACAAAATCAATCACGCGATATCAAAATAGATCGGCTTTTCTGTTTCAAGGGCCGTCTTTGCATATTATCGTTACCACCTTGAGGTGCAATTATAAATGCGTGTATTGCCAGGCGAGCTCTCGGGACTTGACGTCGAAAGGCTACGACATGAATCTTAAAACCGCCAAGCGGGCGGTGGATATGATTTTTGAATCACCGAGCCAGGTTATCACCATTGAATTTCAGGGAGGGGAGCCTTTAGTAAACTGGCCCGTGGTCAAATTCATCGTCGAATACAGCCGCAAAAAGAACGAAAAGATCCGGAAAATCTTGCTTATCAGTCTCGTTACCAACTTGAGCTTGATGGACAAGGAAAAATTCGATTTTTTGGCCGACAATCGGGTTTCGGTTTGCACTTCCTTGGACGGCCCGGAAGAAGTTCACAATCTCAACCGGCCGTTTCCCGGCAAAAGCAGCTATAAAGTGACTTCCGATTGGATCGATAAGATTAAAAAAATAGAGGGCGAGAGACAGGCGTCCGGCAGGGATATCTATCATTTGTCCGCTCTCGTGACCATTTCAAAAGAATCTTTGAAATATCCCAAGGAGATCGTGGATGAATATTTGAAATGGGGATTCGAAGGGGTCCATCTGAGAAGGCTCAGTTATCTTGGAGCGGCTGGCGAAGCGAAAAACCGCATCGGTTATTCTGTAGAAGAATTTTTGAAATTTTGGAAAAAATCTCTCGATTATATCATCGATTTAAACCTTCAAGGAAAGCAATTTTACGAGCGCGGAAGCCGGATCATGCTGCAGAAAATCATGCAGGAAGTCGACCCGGGTTTTACCGAACTCAGGTCTCCATGCGGAGCCGTTACCGGGCAAATATTGTATAATTATGATGGCAAAATTTATTCCTGCGACGAGGGCAGAATGTGCGGCGACGATACTTTTGCCGTGGGCGATCTGGCCGATCTTCAGAAGAAAGGCATGACGTCCGCCAAATATTACCAGAAGATCATTAACAGCCAAAAAACGAAGACTTTACTCGCGTGTTCGACGCTCGATAACACCCAGTGTGATTATTGCGCTTACAAGCCCTATTGCGGTATTTGTCCGGTAATGAACTACATGATCTACGGAGATCTATTTCCGGCCGGACCGTCGAACGATTGGTGTAAACTGCATTCGGCGACGTTCGATTATCTGTTTAAAAAACTGAAAAATAAAAAGGCTGCGGGAGTCTTTTATCGGTGGCTGAACATTCAATAGCTCTTCATGAAAAATAACTTGCCGATATTTAAAAAGAAGATCGAGTGTTTTCTAAACAGCGAAGAAGGCAGGATCAGTAAAAAGAACGTCCTGGAGTTGGGCGCCGGTTTGGCGATGCTCGGTTTGATGCTGACGAAAGTGGCCTCCGCCGCTCATCGGAGTTATTTTCAAAACATCACCGGAGGCGCCCAGCATCAGTCCGGAGATGAGACGGTTATTCCGGCGCCGCCGACTGCGGCCAACCACACAAGCCAGTTTGAAAATGTCGCCGGCAAAGGACAACATACATCCCATTCTTCGCATACTTCCCACGGTTCCCATGTTTCCCATGGCTCCCACTCCTCCCACAGCTCCCACTCTTCCCACGGATCCCATGGCTCCCACTCCTCCCATGGCTCCCACTCTTCCCATGGCTCCCACTCTTCCCATGGCTCCCACTCTTCCCATGGCTCCCACTCTTCCCATGGCTCCCACTCTTCCCATGGCTCCCACTCTTCCCATGGCTCCCACTCTTCCCATGGATCCCATGGCTCCCATTCCTCCCACAGCTCCCACTCTTCCCATGGCTCCCATGGCTCCCACTCTTCCCATGGCTCCCACTCTTCCCATGGCTCCCACTCTTCCCATGGCTCCCACTCTTCTCATTCTTCCCATTCTTCTCACGGTTCCCATGTTTCCCATGGCTCCCATGTTTCCCATGGCTCCCATTCTTCCCATGGATCCCATTCCGCCCACTATTCGTCTTGTTGCCACAATAGCGGCATATACGAGTTCTATCCATAAAAATAAAATTTTGGATGGAACTTGCGGATCATTTTCTACGCGTTAGAATGTCTCTATTCTAAAAAATTTTATGTTGGTAAAAATTATAGATTTAAAGAAAAGTTTCTATCATGTAGAAAGCGCAGAGGGCGGGAGGATACTCAACTTGCCTCAAAATATTAGGTTTGAGATTAATCCGAATCTGACTCCTTTATGGACCTTGAGAGATGGAATTATCATCTTTTCTTTTGTCTTGGCCAAGATATTTAGATTTTCATTAGAAGACTATGACAAATATATCAGGCATTTTTCAGAGACAGAACCCATTCCCCAGCTACTTTTAGATCTCAATATTATTGTTCCTAAAACCGATCGACCGCGGATATATAAGCCGCCGTATTATTTTAGAGATTTGGGATTGAACTTAACTCTGAACTGCAATTTGAGGTGCCGTTATTGTTACGCGTCAGCGGGTCGGAGGGAAAAGAACAAGATAATGCCGTTTTCGATAGCGAAAGCTGCTATCGATTTCGTCTCCAAATATTGCGGCGGCGAATTAAACCTTAAGTTGATAGGAGGAGGGGAGAACACCCTGGAGTTTGAATTGTTGAAAAAAATATTGGATTATGCAAAAAAAAGAATCCCCAAAGTAGTCATCCAGCCCATTTCGACCAACGGAGTGATCTCTCGGTCGGTGGCGGATTGGCTGATTAATAATGCCGGTTTTCCGCAGATTTCCTGCGATGGGCCGGCTTTTATCCAAGACAAATATAGGCCGTTGGCTAACGGTAGGGCGAGTAGTAAATTTGTCGAAAAGACAATCAAATATTTTGTCAAAAAAAAGGCGCCCTTCAGGGTGAGAACCACCGCTGTTGACGAATTTTATGAAAATGATTTGAGGGTGATTAATTATTTTTGGCAATTGGGCGTAAGGACGTTGGATATCAGCTCGCTTAATTTCAGCGGCATTGCGGAACAGCTTTATAAGACGGCCGATGATAAGAAAGGATCGATAGCCTATCAAGCTTTCCAGCGCCCCACGATTTATTTCAAAGAGGCTCAAAAGTTTATGGAGCTTCAAGATGAGTTGCGGATGAACGTACGAGGGGCTAATTTCGGTGCCCTGGGTAACACGTTGACTTGCGGCATCTATACCAAAAATTATTTTATTGTTGACCCTGACGGCTATGTGTCGTCCTGTTCACGGCATACGAGCTCTTGGGATTTTACACAGTATCCTTTTATGAAGGATTTTCTTATCGGGCGTTATGATCGCGGGACGAAACGAATTAAAATGGATTTCAAGAAACTTAACCGATTGGTAGATGTGATTGATCACCAGTTTGCGATAAATCACTGCGATTCGTGCTCTTTAGTGTCTCCCTGTTCGCCGATTTGTTTGTATGCCTTGGGCATGAAATACGGAAGCATTGACCCCGAGAAACGCAGCTGCGACGCCGATCAAAAAAACGGTCTTGTTTACGCCTTCGCCTATCTGGCCGAGCGTTATTTGATTAATAAAAAACCCTGTTTGGCGTACAGAGGGAGCAAACTATTCTATTCTATGTTGTATACAGATTTTGAACTGCGAATGAGTAAAAACGGCGAAGACCTTGCCAAAAATCCCTATATTATCGTCGACCGATTAGACCGTCTTCAGGACTTGAAAAAAAAGATAATCGAATATAAAAACAGCCGAGAGGAACTGACGGCGGTGCTTTTGAATTTTCAACTAAAACTTAAAGATATCAATCCTCAAAATGGCAAGAAAATCCTTCAATTTTTAAGGGCCTTACGCAAAAACCGGGTCTATTTTAAAATAACAGAGCCTCTTCCCAAAGGATTGTGGCCGGAAAACTACGCGTCCTTTTGTGCGGAATTAGAATTGCCCCAAACCTATAAGGAATGTCTTGAACTGTATCGCGTTGCGGACGACAAAGTGCGCTTCGCGGCGGGAAAAACGGGCCGCAAAAATTTTAAGGCGTATGCGGATAGAGAAGAGATTTATCGGGATTTTTGTCAAATTTCAAAGATAAAATCGATTAATAAGACAGCGTTATGAAAAGGTTGGATTTAAAAATGGGTTTTCAGTGCAATAATCATTGTGTTTTCTGCGTTCAGGGAGATAAAAGATATCATTATCCGAATCGTCCGATCGAGGAGATAAAGTCCATTTTGAAACAGAGCTGGAAAGAAGGATGCGACGAGGTCGTCTTCACCGGAGGAGAGCCAACCTTGAGAAAAGAGTTGCTTTTGGAGGCAGTGGCCTATGCCCACAAGTTGGGTTATAAACCCATTCAGATCCAGACAAACGGCCGGGTGTTCGCCTATCTTGATTATTGTAAAGAAATAATTCGCGCCGGAGCCGATGATTTCAGCCCGGCATTGCATGGTTCGACCGCGGCTATCCATGACAAATTGACGCGTTCTCCAGGAAGCTTCGATCAGACCGTCCAGGGCATCAAAAACCTTGTTGGACTTCGCAAGCGGGTGATGACGAATACGGTCATCACCAAAATTAATTATAAAGATTTACCGAACATCGCCAGGCTTTTAGTGCGGCTCGGCGTTGACCAATTCCAATGCGCTTTTATCCACATCAACAATTTGATCGCCCACGATCTGTGCCAGATAGAAGAAATCGTTCCGCGAGTGACCGATGTGATGCCGTACGTCAAGGAAGCTTTAGATATAGGCAAGAAAGCGGGCGTTAATTGCATGACCGAAGCTATACCATACTGTTTGATGGCCGGTTACGAGACTTATATCGCCGAACAGATTATACCGGACGCCCATGTGTTCGACGCCAATATCGATATTAAAGATTATGCCACGTATCGGCGCGAACGCGGGAAAGCCAAGGGCTCTTTGTGTATTAAATGCAAGCATAATAAGATATGCGAAGGACCGTGGAGAGAATATCCAGATATTTTCGGATGGGGAGAATTCCGACCGGTCGTCAAAACGCGCCGACATGCCAAAAACGACAAATAAAACAGAGGTTTACAATAAGGTTTTGGAAATCGGTCAGTTATTTTATTTGTCGTCGCTTGAGCTTCTTGGCGTGGTGTACGACATCAAGCCGGCCATGGCCGAGGCTAACACCGGTGTCTATGACGTCTCCACGCCCGCGAGATTAAAAAAACTGGGAGAGTTGTGCTCGGAATTGGGGTTAAAAATGGCTTTTTCCCGTCGAAAATACATTATCAACAGTCCGAGGGGTATCTTCCAAGAAGTCAGTCTTGATGATCCTCGCGACGGGAACCTGATCATCGGTATCTCTAAAGACCGGAAAAAGGCTTTGAGCGCCGTCGCTCATTATCACTGGAAAATGCTCGACAGCCGTTATGGAAAAAGTTTTGGGAAACTCATGGGATATCCCGACTGTTGCCTCGAATTCGGAAATTATCTTAATAATAACGATGCGAACCCGGATAATTTCGGTTTTCGAAATCCGGCCGTTGAATCGTTGAAAAGATCGAAAAAAGTAGCTTGGCAGTTGAATGTTTTTATATTGTCTCTGATACCTCATTTTCCTTGTAGCCTGGATTGTTCTCCGAGCAAAAAATACGTCGATGCTATTTTAGACGCCATGAGAGACGTCGCGCCCGATTTTGTCGCTGAAACCGAAGACCAGCTTAAGAATTATGCTGCGCTTTATTGGAATTGTGCCGACAGGATTTTATTAAAAGGCGATTTTCAAAGCGACGATTTCCTGCACTCCGAAATCGCCTATAAAAAAATGGAGCCGCGAATAACTTCTGCCGAGTTTTATCAAGACAATGACAGCTCTTATCTGGCAGAATTGCGGATGGTCCAGAAAAAGATTGTCGAGGGAAATCGTTTGACGATGACGCCTGATTTCTTCGAGGTCTATAAGGACGGAAAGAGTCTTATTAAGAAAAAGAAGGATCATCCCTATATACCGATTTTAGTTAAAAGCAGCGACCTAGAAAAAACTCAAAGTATAAAAAGAGAAAATGGACACAAGTAAGTTGTGGCTAATTATGACGGGATTCTCTTGCAATAATAATTGCTTGCTTTGTTCTTTGCGGCCGCAAGCGAAGTTGAACAAGGACAAAAATACGCGGGATATCTTAAAACTGATTGACGAGGGACGACGATCCGGTTACGCGCGCGTGGAATTCACCGGCGGAGAGCCGACCATCCGGCCGGATATTTTTGCTTTAATCGCCGCGGCTAAAAAGAGCGGTTTTACGGAAATTGCCATGAGCACCAACGGCCGGATGTTCGGTTACGAACGTTTTTTAAATAAAGCTGCGGATGCAGGGTTAAACCGCATCACTTTGACGCTTTACGGACCGAACGCTAAAACACATAATGCCATTGCGAGGACTCCGGATTCGTTTAAACAGACCGTCGCCGGCATCAAAAATATTTTGGCGCGTAAAGACGTCACCTTAAGCGTCAATACTGTCGTCTGTCGTTTGAATTGTGGCTATCTTTTGGAAACGGGGGAATTTCTTTCGAATTTGGGTGTGCGCGTTTGGGGCTTGCTCGATTTGATACCTTTCGGTAACGCCGAGCAATTTTATGATAAATTGGCCGTTGATATCAAAACGCTTTCTTTAAATATTCGCCGACTGGCGGGGATCATCGATCGGTTCGACCAAGTCGAGTTTTTCGATTTTCCGGTATGCGTTCTCGGAAAAAGGCTTATTAAAGATCAACACATTACGGTTTTTGACGCTCAAGGCCGCGTGGACGAGTTCAAGCAGGTCGGTTATAATCCGCAACGCTTTAGCAATAAAGGCGATCTTTACGAGGATATCCATAAGACAAGACTCGGCGTTTGCGCCGATTGTTCTATGAAAAAACGTTGCGCCGGGATTTGGAAGCCGTACCCCCAGATTTTTGGTTTGGCTGCGGTGGAGAAAGATATCGGGTCTTGTATTGCTGATTTATTGGGCTCGGAAAAATGAAAAAAAACACCCTTCAAAAAATTGAAAAAGTGATCGCCGGCAAGAAAAAGACGTTTTTCGAACGATCTGGTGATGCCGTTCCGGAAGTCCTCTATATTAACCTGGGCGCTCAATGCAATGAGAATTGCAATTTTTGCCTTATCAAAGGCAACGAGCATAATTTTCCTTTGATGGATCTTAAAGAAGTTAAAAGGGTTATTAAGGATTTTTCAGAAGTCGGAGGAGAGGAAATTATGTTAACCGGCGGAGAGCCGACCTTGCGCGATGATCTGCCCGAGATTATTGATTATGCGGAAAAGCAAAAAGGGTTGAGGACGATTTCGGTTTTAACCAACGCTGTCAGAATGGCCGATAAACATTACGCCGGAGAAGTTTTTAAGGCGGACACTAAACACAAGTTGGTCTTTAGCGTCTCGTTGCACGCCGACAACGCTGTTATTTCCGACCGTATCACCGGATTATCGGGAGCATACTCGAAAACGTTCAAGGGCATGCAAGCTATCGTTAAAAGCAAGCGCCGAATGTCGGTATACCACGTGATTACCAATGATAATTTTCGCTATTTGCCCAGGTTTTGTTCATTTATCTCCGCTAATTTCCCGGCGGTGCATAGCGTCACCTTAGCTTACCCATTTCCTCAAGGAAATGCCGTTTTAAATAAATGGATCTATGTGCCGTTTAGTTTGTTAAAACCGTTTTTGACGAAAGCTCTGATTTTTTTGAATCAAAATCATTATGAAACGAGTATAGCCGCTTGCGGCCAGTTTCCTTTATGCATTATTCCGGGGTTTGAAGAGAAGGTTCTCCAATCATTGTCTTTTGGAGAAGAAAAAGTAGCTGGCGCGGTCGGTCAAGATGTTTTTCATGAATTTGAATGGTCGTCAAAAGAAGCGGTAGATTTCTATAAAAACAAACACAGGGACTGTTTGCGATGCATCCTTTCCGGTTACTGCCAGGGTTTTTGGAGAGAGTATATTGAATTATTCGGTTTTGACGGATTAAAGCCGGTTACCGCCCGTAGCTTCAAGGGCAATAAAATCAGGGCCAGTTTGAGAAATGCGGGCGATGTCGAGGCGATAATATCAAGATTGGCGGACGGCAAATTAAATGCGATTATATTAACGGATTATATAGAGCGATATTTGCAGCCGTTAGCGCATTCGTTGCGAGAAAAGAAAATAATGGCCGTGATCGTAAAAAACGATAATCCATAAATGGCGGAAACCCATACTTATCTGCAGATAAATTCAAGATGCAATCAGAAGTGCGTTTTTTGCAACCGTCCTCCGGTCGGCTTCGAGTCGGATGATTATCCGTTTTCAAAAATCAAGGAAGAGCTCGACAGGCTTAAAAGAGAGAATATAACCCATCGCGTTATTTTAACCGGAGGAGAACCGACGCTCCATCCAAAATTATCCGGTATCATCATGGAGGCGAAGAAGCGGGGATTTATCGTAGAGATCCAAACCAACGGCACGATGTTCGGTGTTAAAGAGCTTATGGCTTGGCGGAAGGCGGGTTTAGATATCATCAATTTTGCCTTTCATAGTCATAGAGAGGAAATCAGCAATAAGTTGCGAGGCATTAATTACGGGTCCAAGACTATCGTAGACAATATTAAAAGCGCTAGCCAGTTGGGATTTGAACTTCACTTGATTCACGTGATCAACTCGGTCAATTATAAAGACATGCCGGCGATGATCGATTTTGTTCATGATTTGGACATTCGAAGCGGGCGATTCTATCTCAATTTGAGCATCGTCGTGCCGGACGGTTGGGCTTGGGAGAACAAATGGATTATTCCCAGAATGGCCGACATCGGTCCTTATCTCCGGAAGGCTTGTCGTAAGTGCGAAGAATATAAAATTAATTTTGATATTTCAGAAATAGTGCCTTTATGCCACGTGAAAGGATTCGAAACGCATGCCGTGTCGACCAACTTTCGATTCACGGGATTGAAAATATTGGATGATTATTATAGCGGCCAGAGGATACTCGATTTTAAAAAACCCGATCACACGGTGGCGAACAAGGCTCCTCAATGCGTCGAGTGTTCGATGAACGAGATCTGCGGAGGGTTTTACCCGCGCCTGAAAGTCCTTTACGGAGTTTCTGATTTTAAGCCGCGACACGATGATCCTCGAAAGATCGTTAATAAGATTCGTCCGAAAAAACGCCATGGCTAAACGCTTGAATGATAAAAAAAGGTGGCCGGATCGAGGCCACGAATATGTCAGTCCGTACATTTACGGCGGTTACGCCTGTAACAATAACTGTTCATTTTGCAGCGAAGCCGATGAATATCTGAAAAATCTCCGGAACAAAAGCTTGGAGGAGTTAAAGGATGAGGTTAAACAAGTCAGGGCCCATTACGATTTTATAAGCCTAATGGGTAGGGAGCCGACTTTGCGGCCGGATTTCTTTAAGCTTCTGGCTTTTGTAAAAACTTTGAAATTCAGGCAGGTGAGCGTCGCCACCAACGGCCGCCTGCTTTCTTATCCGGCTTTTGCAAAAAGAATGATCGCTTGCGGCGTCAACCAGGTGGGGATTTCTTTCAACAGCGCCGACGAGAAAACGCATGATTTGATGACTCAAGTTCCGGGCAGTTTCAAGCAAACGGTTCAGGGGATCAAAAATTTGATGGCTTTGAGAAAACCAGGTTTGAGCATCCTCGTTAATGTTCCGCTCACGCGTCATAATTATCCGACCCTTGAGTTGACGCTCGATTTATTGATTCGTTTGGGGGTCAAGGAAATAAACATTTTATGGGTGGCGCCTTTGAGTAAGCGATCCCGCGATAAAGGTGTCGTCTGTCATATGCCGACTCTCAGCCGTTACGTCGCCGGAGTACTCCAAAAAAACAAATATCAAAAATCGCCGGTTAAGTTCCTTCTAGTCGAATTTTTACCGTGCAGCTTGCCGAAAACCGCCAGAGATTTGTTTTTTCCATGTCTTGAAAAGAACTCCAATAAAGTACGCATTAATTTGTGTGCCGAGTGTCCCTACAAATCTTCATGCGATGGCATATTACAGGACTACCTTGATTTATACGGCGAGAAAGGATTGCAGATATGACCGGAATATAGTCGACACCCAGGCTTTTTATAGAATCAAAATGAGGAAAGAAAGCAAAATCTCCAAAAGCGTCATCTTCGTGGGTTATGCCTGCAATAATCATTGCCGGTTTTGCATGGAACAGGACAAAAGGAGTATGCCCGTCAGACCGACGCATGAAATCAAAAAAGAAATATTCGCCGCCAAAAAGAGGGGCACGGTTTATCTCGAACTCATCGGCGGGGAAACGACGATGAGACCGGACTTTCCCGACATCGTCGGTTTTGCGAAAAAAATCGGTTTTCATACGATTATGATCGCGACCAACGGCCGGATGTTTTCCTATAAATCGGTCGCCAAAAAACTTGTGGAAGCCGGTCTTAACAGCGTCGTTTTTTCTATTCACGGGCACAAGCCGGAGATTCATGATTATCTGACACAAGCCCCGGGGAGTTTCGAACAGCTCAAAAAAGGGTTGACGAATCTTCAAGAAATTATTAAGCGGAAACAAATTAATTTTCATTTCGGTTCGAACACGACTATTGTCAAACAGAATTATCGTTATCTGCCCCAGATAGGGAAATTTATTTTAAACCACGGCATCGTTGATTCCGAATTCATTTTTGTCGATTGCAACGAAGGCGGAGCCAAACGTTATTTCGAGGAACTGGTTCCCAAAATATCCGAAGCGGCGCCTTATATCCGAAAATGCCTCGATCTCGGGGGGAAAAAGGATGTGCTCCATTGGGATATAAGATACGTGCCGCTTTGCCATTTTCCTGATTATTTGAATCGAATCAGCGAGTTGCACGAAACAAAAACCTTCAATACCGAACACATCGCCCAAGATTTTGTTGATTTTGATGCTTTGGAATCGAGGAAAAAGTGGGCTCGGAAAAAGACTTTGCGTTGTGGCGGGTGCGCATTGTATAATGCCTGCGAGGGTATATGGGTCGAATATCTAAAGCATTACGGCGATCAAGAATTGTCGCCCGTTAAAAAAATCAGCGTCGAGCAAAAAAAGATGCTTGATGCTTATAATACAAACCGTAAGCATGAACGCTAAAAAAAATAAAAACAAAGGAGAAAAAACTTATATCGTCACTTATAGAAGCAAAGA
Organism: Patescibacteria group bacterium; assembly: GCA_023380305.1. Lineage (GTDB taxonomy): Bacteria > Patescibacteriota > Minisyncoccia > UBA6257 > Colwellbacteraceae > JAMCQZ01. The sequence continues at coordinate 51,022 of JAMCQZ010000005.1, read as the reverse complement.
GCATTTCGAGGTGGTCGGTTGGGTGTGGGCGGACAACATAGCGGAAGCCAAACGCAAGGCTCGGGAAGAACTTTTAGATCAAGCCCGTCGTTATGAAGTCACTTTGGCCGAGATAGCCGAATATAAGGACGCCTCAGAAGTAAATTTTTAATCATCCGGTAAGATGGAGTTTTGCATAACGAATCGATGCAACAACCGGTGCGTAATGTGCTCCAATCCCGCCGAGTTCAATAATCCGCGAGATAGCCGCGCTTACGGTTATAATCAATTAATCAAGCGCATCGAAGACTGCGCGGATCGACTTTTTAAAAGCAGAGAATCAATTAATTTGACCGGCGGAGAACCGACGATTGTTCCGCAGTTTGTCCAACTTTTAAATTGGATTAGGAAAGAATTTCCGGATAACGAAATCGTTTGCGTTTCCAACGGCCGGATGTTCGCATACGATGATTTTGCTAAAAAAGTTTTAGCCGTCGAAAACTTAAAGTTGGAAATCGCCATGCACGGTCACACGCCGGCACTGTACGACGAGATAACCGGCGTTAAAGGTGGTTTTCCCCAGGCTGTTCAAGGATTGAAAAATATTTTGCGCTTCAGAAACGATAGTCATTTTGTGGAGACAAGGACGGTCATTATTAAACAAAATTACAAAAAACTTGATGGTTTATTGGAATTTATCTATAAGAGTTTCAGGGGATTGAACGCGGTCGTGTTAATTTTTCATGAATTAGAGGGCCAGTGTGGGGATCATCTGAAGCGGGTGGGGATAACCTATCAGGATGTCGAGTCCGAGGTGGCCAAAAGCATCCGCAAGTGGGCCGTCAAAATCAACGATCTTCGATTGTACCATTTTCCTCTTTGCGCCTTGCCGTCGGATCTTTGGCCACATGCCTGGCGGACCTTACCGGCTACAGAAGTCTCTTTTCCTAAAAAATGTTCCACCTGTTTATACAAGAAATATTGCATGGGGATTCATAATGATTATCTTCGACTTATCGGAGATAAAGAGTTTGAGCCGATCAGGTCGTCGATGGGCGCTTTTAAAATGAGCCGAGGCCAAGATTTTATTTATCATCCGATCGTCGCCGTCAAAAACACATCCAAATCATGATAGACGCGTTTTTTATAGCGCTGATGTTTTTAATAGGCCTCGTCTGCGCTTACACGGATATCAGATACAACAGAATTCCTAACAAGATAATTATCGCGGGATTAGGTTGCGCGATGATTTCTTATATATTCGTCTTTTTGTACAACTATTTTTTTATCGGTCTTCCGGAAAATAGCCATTATGTGTCTGAAGTTTTATCAAACGCCGCTTTGGCGATTGTCGTAGGTTACGTTTTATGGGATAAAAAATTATGGTCCGCAGGGGACGCCAAGCTGTTTATGGTTTACGCCGCTTTGATGCCCCTTAAATTTTATTCGGCCAGTTTTATAAAATTTTTTCCTTCGATAAATCTATTGATCAATCTTTTTATTCCCCTTTTGGCCATTTTGGTATTAAAAGCGGGGATTATTTATTTTCAAGATTTTACAAGATTCCGTCGGATTGACCATCGCGTTGATGAAAAATCATCTCTGGAGGAGAAAAGAAAGACCCGCATTTTTCGACTGAAAGAGTTGGGTAGTTCTTTGATGATGTTTTTTATGATGTTCGCCTTTTTTCAAATAATTTCCAAAGCGTTTAGTGGTACAGTATTTGAGTCCCTATTTTCCAACCCGCTATTCATTTTTTTCTCTATGGCGATTTTGTTCAGAAAAGCGATGGATTATCTGAAAAAAAACAAGTGGTTGGATAAGATGATCGTCGCCATTCCCTTGGTTTATATCGGCTACTATGGTTGGCTCGGCAAGTGGGGGATAGTCTTCTCCTTCGTGCAGATGGTATTGATTATGTGGATTGTCTTTAGGGTTATCAAACAGGCTATCGCTTTTTATATACAGACTAGAGAAATTTCGACGGTTCCGCTAAGGTGTCTTAAAAGGGGCGATATGCCTTGTCCCTCTGCCGAACCACTTATCAAGGAAAAATTATCAGCCGTTAACCAGGGCGATAATTCGGGATCGTGGGGTCCGGAAGGGCTGAGCGCTGCCGAGGTGACGGCGTTGGCCGCCATACCCACGGGAGAGCCGGAAATAACAGTACAGATTTATAAAACTTTCCCCTTTGCTCCCTATATGCTTTTAGCCGCTCTAATCTGCATGTCGACGCGCAGTTCTTTGATAGCCCTTTTAATGCAATTTTTGGGGTAATTGTGTATAATTAAAACAAGGTCAAAATATAAAAGAACTAAGGATTTTAATCATATGCGTATGCCTAAAAATTCCACGATTTTATTAATTGTTTTATTGGTTATCGTCGCGACCGGGATCACCTTTTTCGTCCTGGACAGTTTTAAAATAAAGCTTCCGGATCTTAAGACACCGGTTCCTACGACAACAACTGTTCCTATTTTTTCCTCATCCGGTCAGAAATTAGTTGCCACTTATTCGCCGTATTTGATCGAGGGACCGATTAAAAACATCGCCGGCGAAAAATTACCGACGAAAATCACCATAGCTATCAAATTGGCGAGCATCTTTGTCAATCCCAAGACAGAAAGCGTCGATGTCACTTGCGATTTAGAGAAAGACGCCGTCATCGCTGCTTTTGATCCGGCCACTAATAAAGAAAAATCGATTGTTTTCGCGGATCTAAAAGTCAATGATCAAGTGGTGGCTGATCTGACAGTCAATAATAATTTGTCAATTTTAGAGGGGGCCAGCTGTCTGATCCATAAGATAAGGTTTATGATTCCTACACCGAGCCTCCCCGCCCGGTAGACCTAATCCAATATTTCTGTTAGCTTTAGACAATCATGAAGCGATCTGTTTTGGTTGGAGGAGAGGCCGGACGGGGAACCGACAAGACGGCGGCTCTGATCGGAGAGATATTCTCTTCTTGCGGCTATTATTGTTTTATCTATCGTGATTACGGTTCCTTTATCAAGGGAGGCCACAATTTCAGCGTGGTTACCGTTTCTTCCGATCCGGTTTTTTCCCATGAAGAAAATTTCGATGTGATCGTCGCCCTGGACGATGTCGCGCTCCGCAAACACATCAAGTTTTTGAAGCCGGACGGCTTGATTTTTGTAAACAACGGCGATCGGAAACCGACCGGGAATATCATCTCCGTGGGGGCCGATGAGTTCGCCGCCCGGAAAAATATCAAGCGTTCTTTCGGCAATAATGTTTTTATAGGCGCTGTCTTGAAATCTTTTGGGTTGGACTGGCATTCGGGATGGAAAATCTTGTCAAAACAATTTTCTAAATTTGACGCGGTCGTGGCTCGGGAGGCTTTAAAAAAAGGCTACGGCGCGTGGAACGATAAAAGGTTTTGGTTCAAGCCGCGGTTGCAGAAATTGCGGTTATCAACCGGAAACCAGGCCGCGGCCCGAGCCGCGGTCGAATCCGGGCTCGAGCTTTGTTTTGCTTATCCGATCACGCCGGCGACCGGCTTTGTCGACGAGTTGAGACAGGGTAACCGGGTAGTCGTCCATCAGCCGGAAGACGAAATCGCCGCCATCAATAATTCCTTGGGAGCGACTTTTGGTGGAGCGATGACCGCTGTGGCTACTTCTGGAGAGGGAGCGGCCCTGATGGCTGAATCTTTCAGTTTGGCGGCTATGTCCGAGTTGCCGCTGGTCCTTTATTGGGCCGAACGACTTGGCCCTTCCACCGGCGTCCCCACCTACACAAGCCAGGGAGATTTGAAATTCGCTTTGAATATCGGCCACGGAGAGTTTCCGCGCGTGGTTGTCGCGCCCGGGGACGCGGATGAAGCATACAACCGGACAGCCGAAGCTTTTTATCTGGCTTATAAATATCGCCTGCCGGTGGTGATTTTGACGGACAAACATTTAGCCGAAAGCTATTACAATTTCAAACCCTCGCCTTTTTTGGTAAGGCCGGAAAAATTTTTGACGGCATCGGGAGCCGACTATAAGAGCTACGCCGTGACTCGGAACGGCGTTAGTCCACGCCTCGCGCCGGGCCAAAACCAAGTGGTCCGGGTTACGAGTTACGAACACGACGAAGAAGGGTTGACGACCGAAGATCCAAAAACCATCGTGGCGATGGACGCGAAGCGTTGGAAAAAGAGAAAATTTTTGGAGGGAGAGATTGCCAAATTGCAGCCGTATCGCGTTTATGGCAAGGGAAAGAATTTGATTGTCGGCTGGGGATCGGTGAAGGGCGCGATCATCGACGCTTTAAGAGAGCTTCCGGATTATTCTTTTTTGCAGATTACCTATGTCGCACCTTTCCCGGTTGATAAGGTGAAGAAGATCATGCGCAAAGCGAGAAAAACAATCCTGGTTGAAAACAATTCCACCGGGCTTTTGGGCCAGGTCATCAAAGAGAAGACGGGAATCGAAATCGGGGATAAGATATTAAAAAACGGCGGTCGGCCGTTTACGGCGGATGAAATTGTAAAAAGATTGAAAGCGATAAATCGACATGAATAAGAAAGAAAGCTTGAATTCCAAAATGCCGATAACGTGGTGCCCGGGGTGTCCGAACAACGTCGTGCTTTATGCCCTGAAGTCCGCCCTCGAGGATCTGATTGCTTCGAAAAAGATCCTCAAGCGGGACGTGGTGATAGTCACCGATATTGGTTGCGGCGGGAAGATGTACGATTATTTAAATCTGAACGCTTTTTACGGGCTGCACGGCCGAGCCATTCCGATTGCTGTCGGTGTCAAGCTCGGTAATCCGAAACTGACGGTCATCGCCATTGCCGGAGACGGTGGCACCTATAGCGAAGGAGTCAACCACTTGGCGGCCAGCGGCCGGATGAATCCTGATATCACGGCCATCGTTTTAAATAACGGCGTTTTGGCTTTAACCAAGGGTCAGGCGACGCCAACCAACCGATTGCTGATCGGGAATTCGGATTTAAACCCGATTGCCATGGCTTTGGCGAGCAAAGCGTCGTTCGTCGGCCGAGAAACTACCTTTGATCTTGCGAGTCTTCAATCTACCATTAAGGCAGCTATCAACCACAAGGGATTTTCCTTGGTGGATATAATCGAGCCGTGTTTGTCTTATAATAACAATGCCGAGTGGCTTCGAAAGAATATTGAAAGAAGGCGGGGCCAAACCGTCTCGGTGGCCGATTTTGGAGAAAAATCGGAGTCGAAGATCAAAACGGGCGTCTTCCGAAAAAAAACGAGGCCGACCCTTGAAGAAAACCTCGGTCTTTTGAAGACGGGAACCAAAAAGCGGAGATAATTTATGAAAAAAGTTTCTTTGGATTATAAAAAATGCGCGCGTTGCGGATTATGCGCCAACATCTGTCCGGGCGTCTTCGGATGGAGTTCGAAAACGTCGGAGCCGACTTTGAAAAAAAGCGGGAAAAAAGATAAAGAAGTCGCGACGGCGGAAACCGACGACTCTTGTATCGAAGAAGCCGCGAGATTTTGTCCGACCGGCGCCATTATAATCGCGGGCTCCAAGGGGAAAAAATAATTTTGATTTGACGTTCTGCGCCGAAGGGTTAAAATTATTATAACGTCGATAAAAAACAGTCGGACAGATTTTAAACACAATGAGGAGTCGTTCTAATAAGGGCATGAAAAAAGCAACCAAATATATCATTGCCGCCATCGTCATAGTCGTTTTTGTTTGTCTTGGCATGTGGCTGTGGCCGCTTACTTCGTGGGCCAACTACTACGCCGTGGCTATCGAAACCGGAGACGTTTACTTTGGGAAATTGAGTTATTTCCCGTGTCTCCAGTTGAGAGATGTTTGGTACTTGAGACAAACTGGAAACCAAGAAAATCCTTATAGCGTGGTGAAATTCACGGATTTGCGCTGGTCGCCGGAAGACAGACTGATTTTGAACCGCGAGCATGTCATCTGGACGGTTAGGCTTGACCGATCTGGACAGGTGGCCGCCTTCTTGAAAAATCCGACCGCAAGGCAGCCGATGACCGGCGGAACCGCGGGAGAGACGCAAGCGCCCGCGCCTTCCGGAGAATAATTTTATATCGAGATTTCCGGAATCCGCCCTCGATGGGCGGATTTTTCGGATATCGGCGGACGGATGTTGTATAATATATATCATGGCATTTATAGCTTTGTTGCCGATGATCGCGCTCATTATCGGATTGGCGTTGATTTTCGCCTTGTTGTTGTATCCGTTGTTCCGGGTGTTATTTCATCGGCTTTTCATCGAGAACCATGAATTAAAGGTGATAGAAATTGTTTCTGATAACGGCGGAAGGGCCGTGGCTGAAATCATGGGGAAAATCAATTTTAGGGCCGCCGTCGAGGTCGCGGTGCACCACCTTGGCAAAGAGGTTAATTATTATTTGATCGTCCCGAAATCCGAGCTGAACCGAGCGCTGGTGTTTTTAAAAAAAATTTTGCCGGATGCCAAATGCGGGGAAGTGGAGGATTACGAGCTTTTTAATTATTCGGGCGTAACCTTGGCGAAGGCGGTGACGCCGGCGTCCGATAAAGATATCCGCGGGATTGATTTTGGCAAGATAGATTTTTCCAAAGTGAATGAGGTTGGAGAAGGGGCGGTTGTTCAGGTTGTTCATGCACCGCGGTTGCCCGGGGCGAATTTTGAAATCAGGATTTTATCATCGGCCCCGAGTGAGTACCAAGCGCGAGAGATTATGGATACGATTGCCGATTCCGGATTCGGGGGCATGAAGATCAAAGAGCCGAAGGATAAAATCGGGTTTATCCACACGATAAATTTTCGGGAACACAGCTTTGGGTTATAATTGAGCGGAGCGGCAGGACGAGCACTCGCTAAAACAAATAGTCTTACACGAGGTCACCACTGCCGCTCTTTTCGTATCTGTAAATCCGAACGGTCGGCCCGATTTTGACTTTTTGGTTGATCGGCTGGACACTATACATAATGGTTATTCAGGAGAATATCCCTTTAAAAAATCATGCGAGCTACAAAATCGGCGGCCCGGCCCGTTATTTTGCCGAAGCCAAAACCGTCGCCGAGATTCAAGAAGCGCTCGATTTTTGGAAACAGAAAGGATGCCCTCTTTTCGTTTTGGCCGGAGGGAACAATGTTTTGTTTTCAGATGAAGGTTTCGCGGGATTGGTTTTGAAAATTGGTCTGGATTCGTTGGAGATCTCGGTCGGAGAAATGCGGGCCGGAGCCGGAGCAAAGATGAGCACGGTCGTCGATCTTGCCGCGCGTAACAGCTTGCGGGGATTGGAATGGGCTGGCGGTTTGCCGGGAACGATCGGCGGAGCGGTTTTTGGGAACGCCGGCGCTTTCGGCGGCGAAATGAAAGATTCGGTGATCGAGGTGAAGAGCCTCAACGTCCGAGATCCGCGGAAAATCATCTCCCGGGATAACAAACAGTGTGCCTTCGACTACCGCTCGAGTATTTTTAAGCGGACCGGAAATGAAATTATTTTGGAAGTTGTCGTTCGTCTCCAAAAGGGCGATCGGGCGGAGATAGAAAAATCCGTTCGGGAACATATTGCCTACCGTCTCGAGCGGCAGCCGCTCGAGTATCCTTCCGCCGGAAGCGTTTTTAAAAACGTCAGGCTGGAGGATGTTCCCGCGCGGCTTCGCGATGGCTTCAAAGACGTCATCAAAACCGATCCGTTTCCCGTCGTGCCCGTGGCTCACCTTCTAAGCGAAGCCGGGCTTAAGGGAGCGCGCAAGGGAGGGGCGATGATTTCCGAAAAGCATCCCAATTTTATCGTCAATGTCGCTGACGCGTCCGCTAAAGACGTTCTTTATCTCGTCGCTTTAGCCAAAGAATCGATCAGAAAAAAATTCGATATAGAATTGGAAGAAGAAATCCGGGTGATCGACGAAAGTAGAGGAATAAAAATTTAACGACTGCTCCCATAAGGCCGACGCCGCGCGTGATCTTTTAACGGATATATCGGAAAAAAACAATTTTTTTCGCGATGGGAAAAAATTTAAATTATCCACATGTTTTTTAGAAATCATTTGTTCTAAAATTATATTGAAGGTTGATGAAATTGATTGGTCGGCAATTTTTTATCAACTTGTCTTGAATAAAAATTCTGTAATGGCTAAAAAAGCTAAGAAGGCCAAAAAGACGGTGAAGAAGACGGCGAAGAAGGCCAAGAAGACAACTAAGAAGGCTAAAAAGAGGAAATAGTCTTTGAAAAATCTCCTCCCGCGATTCGCGGGAGGAGATTTTTTGTATTTCCTAGTCTTTTGGAAAAGCTTTGGGGAGGCGTTATAGCAGGCTTTTCGACTGGTTTCCCCTCGCAGATAATCCCTGTTATAATGGGGCCTGGAGGTCATAAATTTCTTTTATATACACATGAATATCAATCTTAAGGCGTCGGGATTCGAATTGACGCCGGCCATCCGGGACACGGCAACCGCCAAGCTTGGGGCTGTCGAAAGGCTGTTGGCAAAATTTGACGACAACGGCGAAATTGAATTAGATTTTGAAGTCTCGAAAACCACCCGTCACCATCAGAAGGGAGACGTTTTCCGAGCGGAGGCCAATCTCGACCTTCCGAAAAAACTGATTAGAGCCGAAGCGACGGAAGAGGATCTGACAGCCGCAATCGACAAAGTCAAAGAGATTCTTTCCGAGGCGGTAAAAAAATATAAGGAATTGAATAGTTGATGTTTTTAAATTTTTTTGCGAATAAACGGAACCTTGATCCTAAAAGAATCATCGAGGAGATCAACCGTCTGGAAAGCTCCGTGACCGGGCTAACAAACGAAGCCATTAAAGAAAAAAGCGCCGAGCTTCGCGAGAGGATCGTCTCGGGGGAAGATTTGGATGCGGCGACTCCGGAGGTGTTCGCTTTGTGCCGCGAAGCGTCGAAACGAACCCTGGGTCAGAGGCCTTTTGACACGCAAATGCTCGGCGGACTGCATCTCCACCGTGGCAAGATCGTGGAAATGTTGACTGGTGAAGGAAAAACCTTGGCGGCGGTGGCGCCGGCTTATTTAAACGCGCTATCTGGAAAAGGGGTCCACGTCATTACAGTGAACGATTACCTTGCCAAAAGGGACGCGGTATGGATGGGACAGATTTATTATTCCCTCGGGCTGAAAACCGCCTGCATCGTCCACGACAATGCTTTTTTGTACGATCCGTCCTTCGTGCCTAGCCAAGTAGCTGAATCGGTCGATGAAGAAAGGGATATTAAAGGGAGTTTTTTGGTCCAGGAAAAATATTTAAGGCCGATAACGCGCAAGGAGGCATATCTTGCCGACATTACCTATGGCACCAATGCCGAATTCGGATTTGATTATCTGAGGGATAACTTGGTTTATGATGTTTCGGGCCAGGTCCAAAGACCGCATTATTTCGCTATCATCGATGAGGTAGACAGCATTTTAATCGACGAGGCACGCACGCCACTCATCATCGCCGCTCCGGACCAATCATCGAGTGATTATTACCGTATTTTCGCGAGAGCGGTAAAGCAGCTCGTCGAGGGAGAGGATTACACGGCCGACGATAAAACAAAGTCGGTCGAGATCACGGATTCCGGAATCGACAAAGTGGAAAAAATCGTCGGTGTGAGCGACCTTTACGGCCCGACTAATTTTAGGCTGGTGCACTATCTTGAGGCTTGCCTTAGGGCTGAAAGGCATTTTTTGCGCGATCGGGATTACGTCGTTCGCGACGGGGAAGTGGTTATCGTTGATCAATTCACGGGCCGTTTGATGTTCGGTCGCCGGTATTCCGCCGGGCTCCATCAAGCGCTCGAGGCCAAGGAGGGCCTGAAGGTGGCCGAAGAATCGAAAACCTACGCCCAAATCACCATCCAGAATTATTTTCGGCTTTATCAAAAGATTTCCGGCATGACCGGCACGGCCGCCACCTCGGCTGAGGAGTTCTTTAAGGTTTATAAATTGGAAGTGACGAGTATTCCGACAAACAAACCTTTGGTTCGCAAGGATCTACCCGACTTGATTTATAAAACCAAAGAATCAAAATACCGGGCGATCGTCGAGGATATCAGAAACCGTCGCGAAAAAGGCCAACCGATTCTGATCGGGACGATCTCTATTGAAAAAAACGAGGAGTTTTCCAAATATCTTCATCGGGCCGGCGTTGATCACGAAATTTTGAACGCCAAAAATAACGAGCGCGAAGGAGCGATCATCGCGCAGGCTGGAAGGCCGGGGGCGGTTACTCTCGCCACCAATATGGCCGGACGCGGCGTCGACATTATCTTGGGAGGAAATCCGCCCGATAAAGAGGCGGCCGCCAAGGTGCGCGAAGCCGGAGGACTCCATGTTATCGGCACCGAACGTCACGAAGCCCGCCGCATCGATAACCAGCTTCGCGGCCGGAGCGGCCGGCAAGGAGATCCCGGATCGTCGAGGTTCTTTCTTTCGCTCGAAGACGACTTGATGAGAATTTTCGGAGGAGATCGTCTGAAGGCGATGATGCAGACCCTAAAAATACCCGAGGACCAGCCGATAGAAGCGCGTTTGGTGTCGAAAGCCATCGCCGAAGCCCAAAACAAAGTCGAGGGGTTTAATTTCGATATCAGAAAAAATCTGCTCGATTACGACGATGTTTTGAATAAGCAGCGGACCAATATTTACAATCGCCGACAGACCATTCTCCATCTTGACGACGAAGGAACGAAAAAAATGATCGAAGCCGCTTTTCTGGACGCCGGCGTCGAAACACCGACGGATCTGGAAAGCCGGCTCCAGTCCCTCGATCATCTGCCGGAAATCCGCCGGATCGTCCTTATGATTCTCGATATGTTTTGGATGAACCACCTTGAGGATATCGAGGCCTTGATCGAATCCGTACGTATTCGCGCTTACGGCCATCGCGACCCTTTGGTGGAATACCGGCGCGACAGCCACGCGATGTTCAACGCCATGCTGCGAAATTTCAGCCAGTGGATCGCGGACAACGTTTTCAAATTGCAGTTTGGCGCTAGCGAAGCCGTGGTCGAAGAGGCGCCGAAACCGGACAGCCGGAATTTCGGCAAGGAGGTCGGCCGGAACGATCCTTGTCCGTGCGGAGCGAAGCACCCGGACGGCCGGCCGATAAAATACAAACATTGCCATGGGGAAAATGTGTAGTTCTCGCATATAAATAGTGCGCCGTTGATTAAAAAAGATATGAATATGAAAGCGATTATTGAAATTCCGAAGGGCGACGACAGACGGCGTCATTTTAAATTTGATAAAACGGGATTTATTGATCTCGGACCAACAAAAGATATTATTCCCATTAATGATGGCGTTATGCCGATTCATTATGGGTTTATTCCAGAAACCTTAAACGAGAAAGAAGGAGACGAAATTGATATTTTGGTTTTATCAGACAGAGAGTCGACGGTCGGCGAAGAAATATGTGTAAAACCGATAGCCTTAATTAGGCGGGCGGACGGGGATGATAAGGTGGTCGCTGTCGATGTCTCTCGAGAGGATATTCGAGAATGGAAAGATATTCCTGAAACAGAAAGAAAATTAATCGAAGATTTTTTTAGCTATCATCATAGATTTTTATCTGTTGAAAAAGAAGAATTTGCTGAACAATATGTCGAAAACGGTCGAAAAGGGTTTATACAATCGCAGAAATAAATACAAACATTGCCACGGGAAATAGAATCGACGATCAACGCATGAAATACAACAAATTGGTGAGGGATAAAATCCCGGAATATATCGTTAGCCGGGGAGGGACGCCGGTAACGCACGTCGCCGATGACGCCGAATATTGGGCCAAGCTGAAAGAGAAGCTGCTTGAAGAAATCAAGGAATTTTTCGAGAACGAGACCATCGAGGAATTGGCCGACATCCAGGAGGTGGTGAGCGCCATAGCCGACTACAAGGGTTTCGGCGCGGACGAGCTTGAGGCGGTCAGGTCGGACAAAGCCGAAAACCGCGGAGTGTTCAAGAAAAAAATCATTTTGGAAGAATCATAATTTAAAAGGACCATGAACAAAGAAACCGTCGCGGAAAATGGTTTTTACGCCGGCGGATTTTTTTACAATCCGACGGCAAAATCGGTTTTGCTGCACAAACGCGATTCTTCGGCCGAAACAAACCCCGACAAGTGGGCCTTTTTCGGAGGATCGGCCGAAGGCGGCGAGACGCCTTGCCAAACTTTTAAACGGGAGATAAGAGAAGAGCTCGGAGTCGATCTTAAAGGCAAAGACATCGTTCCTCTCGCTGATTATTTCAACGAAGATTTGCGAAAATATCGATGCGTTTTTTTCGTGGAAACCGAGTTGCCGAAGTCATCCATGCGTCTCGGCGAAGGGGCCGATTTCGATTGGATACCGCTTAAAAGGGTTTTCGGGTATGATTTAACCGATAAAACAGCCGAAGATTTGCGTTTTTTCATAGCAAAACATGTCCGATAATAAACCTCTCAAAAAAACGTCCGTCGTTAAGGATATTAAAAATCCCGGCGGGGAATTCGAAGAGAAGACTTTTAACGGCCTTTTCAGGGGCAGGGGCGATGATTCTTTTGGTCCGAAGACCAATCGATTTTCCTCGAAGGCGGTTGTTTTCGGGGCGGCGATCGTAATTGCAGGATTGGCTTTCGGAATGTTCATCCATTATCGGAACCAGACTATGCGTTCGGTGGCGGAATTGCAGCAGAGCTTTATGAGAATCGTGTCTTTTATCGACCGGTCCGATATTTCCGGGGACAACGCCGGTTCCGGGGTGGAGCCGCTCGACTGGACGCCGGGGGATTCGTCCATTCTTCAGGCATTTGATTTTTGGAGCGAAGGAGGGCGCTTCCCGGAGTATCTTATCGCTTTTAACAAAGATATCGACGCCGCCGAATCAGAGATGGCTTCCCTAAAACAAAGCGGTCTCAACTGGCTTTTCGAAGACGGGGAAGCGCTTGTCGCGAGCCTGGAGCGGCTTGAGAAGACCGTTTCTTCGATTAACGACAAAGCGGCTTTGCTGCGGAACGTCGCTTCAAAATTCGGTTTCGCCGGCAAAATTTCCCCGGCTTATCTAAATCTCCAATCCGGCCTTTATACGATCAAAGACGGCCTCGCCGGCCTTCAGGAGGTCCTTGCCGGGAATAGCCATATCGCGTTTATTTTCGAGAACGTTTCCGAAATCCGGCCAGCCGGCGGTTTTAACGGCAGTTACGCCGATGCGGCCGTCAAATTCGGCAAGATTGAGACTTTGACGGTAAACGATATTTTTTATCCGGATCAGTATTTTGAAGAGAATGTTGTTCCGCCGAAACCGTTGCAGGTTATCGCTAAATCATGGGGAGCTCGGGACGCCAACTGGTTTTTTGATTTTCCGTCTTCCGCGGAGAAAACACTCTCTTTTTTAAACGGCTCATCCGCCTACAAGGACAAAGCCGTGGAATTTCAAGGGGTGGTTGCCATCAACAGCCGGGCGGTCGAGCGCATTCTCGATATCTGCGGACCGATCGATCTCCCCGAATACAAGCTGACTCTAACCAAAGATAATTTTCTGACGGAGATACAGGAAGAGGTTTCTCTGAATTCCGCTTCCAAGGGGCCGGCGCGCAAGCAGATATTGAAAGTCCTGGCGCCGAAGATTGTGGAAAGAATACAGCAGTCCGACGACACCCAAAAAGAGAGGCTGTTCGCTTCCATCTTTGAGTCGTTCAATCGGAAAGACATCCGAGTTTATTTTAAAAATAGGAGGCTGGAGACCGCGGCCGAATCCTTGGGTATGACTGGATCGATTTATAAATCGGCTGACGGCGATTATGCCGATTATCTGGCGGTGGCGAATGCGAACATCAACGGCGGGAAAACAGATGTCTTTATGAAACAGAAGATTTCTTTAAAGAGCGAACTCCTGTCCGACGGAACGATCAAAAACAATTTGGAGATCGTAAGGACGCATACCGGCCAAAACCAGAAATTGAGTTTTTACCGGGCGACCAATCAGGATTACATCCAAATCCTCGCTCCGAAAGAAGCCAAGGCCCTGAAAGCGACCGGGAACACCAGCCGGACGGTAACGCCGAAAGTGAATTACGCGAAGGCGGGATATAGCCGGGATCCGGACGTGGAGCTCTTCGAATCCGGTTTCCAATCGGCTAAAAAAGTCTTAGGATACTGGTTGGACGTGAGACCCGGCAAAACCGGGAAACTCGCGGTTTCCTACGAGCAGCCGTCGATGATCCGGGATCATTTCCGTTTCGTTTACGAAAAGCAATCCGGCGTCGAATCTTCGTTCAAGTACGAAATTTCGGCTCCGCCTGGATTTATCTTTAAAGAAACCGGGATTTCGGCCTTTTCCTACGAAAGCGACGATCCGCCGAAACGCCTCATCATCGATCTCAATTTAAAACAGATTTAATGGAAAATATTCGCAATTTCGTCATTATCGCCCATATCGACCACGGAAAATCGACCTTGGCCGACCGCATGCTTGAAATCACCGGCACCGTGCCAAAAAGGCTGATGCGGCCCCAGTATCTCGATCAGATGGAGCTCGAACGCGAACGGGGCATCACCATCAAAATGACGCCGGTAAGGATGATCTATTGTCCGGGCCAGGGAAGCGAATACATCTTTAACCTCATAGACACGCCGGGACACAGCGATTTCGGCTACGAGGTCTCCCGTGCCTTAAAAGCGGTCGAGGGTGCCGTTCTTTTAGTTGACGCCACTCAGGGCGTCCAGGCGCAGACCCTCGCTAATTTCGAGGCGGCTCGGAAAGCCGGTCTGAAGATCATCGGTTGCGTCAATAAGATTGATTTGAATCCGCCGGATCTCGAAAAAAAGATCGGAGAAGTGGCCAAGCTTTTAGGAGAACCGCCGGAAAGAATCTATCGTGTTTCCGGCAAAACCGGTGCTGGCGTCGCCGAGCTTTTGCGGGGTATCGCCGACGAGGTTCCGGCGCCGACGCCCGACAACGGCGAGCAGGCTTTGATTTTCGATTCTGTTTACAACGACCACAAGGGGATCATCGCGTACGTCCGCGTTTTTTCCGGCGAGTTTGCGGGCCGGAAGGAAACGAGGCTTGTCGCGGCCGACCGCGGTTTTGGTATCAAGGAAGTGGGAATTTTTAATCCGGAATTTAAGCCGACAGTGAAATTAACTCCGGGGGAAATCGGCTATATCGCGACCGGCATCAAGGACCCGGGCGTGCTCCGCATCGGCGACACCATCGGCACGATTCCACTTGAAGGCTACAACCCTCCGAAACCCGTCGTTTTCGTCTCCTTATATCCGGACGAAGGCGATAAGTATGACGACTTGAAGGCCGCTTTGAATAAATTGCGGTTGGTTGATTCGTCCATCTCCGTCGAACCAGATTACAGCGAGATTTTGGGCAGAGGATTCAAAACAGGATTTTTAGGAAGACTTCACTTTGAAATCGCGACCGAGCGGTTGAACCGCGAATTTAACCTGCCGGTCGTCACGAGCTTCCCGTCAGTGGCCTACCGCGTCAAAACAAAAACCGGCGTGAAAATGGTGGAAAGCCCTAAAGATTTTCCCGATGAGAACTTAGGAGCGGAGGAGCCGATCGTCAGTCTGAAAATCATCGTGCCGCAAAACTATCTTGGGAAAGTCCTGGGGCTGAAGGACATTTTCAGAATGGAAATCGTTGAAACCGAAGTTATCGACGACAGGATTGTTATTTCCGCCAAGATGCCCCTATCCGAGCTCATCTCCGATTTCGACGACCGCCTGAAATCGGTTTCGTTAGGATACGCCTCGTTCAGTTACGAGATCGCCGGCTGGCAGGATGCCCGGGTGGAAAAAATGCGGATTATGGTGGCGAACGAAACAGTTCCGGGTCTTACGAGAATCGTCTATAAAGACGAGCTTGACCACGTGGCGAGGACCACCGTCGAGGAGCTGAAAAACCTTTTGCCAAAACAGCTCTTCAGCCAGCCGATCCAGGCGGCGGTCGGCGGCAAAATCGTGGCGCGCGAAACCATTCCGGCGATGAGGAAGGAACTGGGTAATTTCGGGAAGACGGGCGGAGACCGCACCCGCAAGATGAAGCTTTGGAAAAAACAGCAGGCCGGTAAGAAGAGGCTGCAGGCTTCGGCCAGAGTTACTATTTCGCCGGAGATTTTCAAAGAATTGTTGAAAAAATAATTCTCGGTTAGAATACAATCGGCATGTGGAAGCTTGCGCTCACTTTGGTTCTCGGCACCCTGCTTTTGGCTGCGGGATTCGAACTCTACGGAATTTACGGCGCCTATCTTGCGGCGACGGACAATTACAACGAATTAAAAGTCAAAGCCGAGGGCTTGAGAGCGGAAAACAAGGAACTGGAGGCGGAAGTGGGTTATTTAAGCATCCCCGAAAATCTCCTGAAGGCTTTAAGGGAGAGATTCAATTACAAGTTTCCGGGAGAAAGATCGATCATTGTTGTTCCCAAACAAGGAGAATAAGCGGGATTAGTATAGTGGCAATATACGACCTTCCCAAGGTTGAGACGCGGGTTCGATTCCCGTATCCCGCTCCAAGACAAAGGCTCCCTTATCGAGGGTTTAGGCCTTTAAAATCCGGCTTTTTTGACGTTTTAAATTAATCACAGTTTCTGGTTTTTGCTTTGGTTTGCCCCCGATATATAATATAGAAAGTTTTAGACCCGTCATATGAAAAAAAGCCATTTCAATCCAGAGTCGTTTTTTAGGCTTTTAAAGATCGCCTTGATCGCTTATTTGACCACGTTGGGTTTTTTCCTCGCCTGGATTTACGGCAGGATCGGCTTAGCGGAAAGATCATGGGAAAACGGCGGAAGCGTTAATTTAGAAGAGACGAAAAGATAGCGATTGAAGATGACCTCCGGAAACAGAAACAACAAAACCAAATTTATTTTTATTACCGGGGGAGTCATCTCCGGAATCGGAAAGGGAATCGTCGCTTCGAGCCTGGGGAGGCTCTTGATCTCCTGCGGGTATTCGATCAGGCAGGTAAAAATCGATCCGTATCTGAACGAGGATGCGGGCACGATGAATCCGTTCCAACACGGCGAGGTTTTTGTTACTGACGATGGCGCCGAGACAGACCTCGATCTTGGGCATTACGAGCGGTTCACTTCGGTTTCTCTGACCAAAAAATCCAACTTCACGAGCGGCTCGGTTTTCAGGGCCGTGCTTGACAAGGAACGGAACGGGTCATTCCTCGGCAAGACTATTCAGTTCGTTCCCCATATCACCGATGAAATCCAGCGTCGCATTTTAGAAGCGGCGGAAAAGGACAGGCCGGATTTTTTACTGGTGGAAATCGGAGGCACCATGGGCGCGGACATTGAGATCCAGCCGTTCGCCGAGGCAATGAGGCAGATGGCCTTGAAATTCAAATCGGAGAACCGTTTCTTAAACATCCACGTGGTGAAGATAGATTACGTCTTTCCTTCGGACGAAGCGAAGACCAAGCCGATTCAGCATTCGGTGCGCGCCATGTTGTCGTTAGGCCTCCAGCCGGACGTGCTGGTGGTGAGGGCCAAGCGACCGATCGAAGAAGAAAATCTCCAAAAGATATCCCTCTTTTGCAGCATTCCGCGGAATCGAGTGGTGGAAGCGCTCGACGCCGTCAATATCTATGAGATTCCGCTCGCTCTGGAAGAGAAAGGTCTTTTGAAGGCGGTCCTCGGCGCCGTCGGGATGAAGACCAACAAGAAATGCAGGTTGGACGCGTGGGCGAAGCAATACAAAAAAACGCTTTCCAAAAAAAGAGTCGTCATCGGTATGGTCGGCAAATACCATAACCATCCGGACGCTTATATTTCGGTAAACGAAGCTCTGCATCACGCCGCCGCCGCGAACAACGTTTCTGTTAAGATCGTTCCCATCGATTCCGAAAGAACCGATCTGGCGGCGAGGTTGAAGAAAGTGGACGCTATCGTCGTTCCCGGAGGTTACGGCTATCGCGGAGTGCCGGGCATTATCAAAGCCATCAGATTTTCGAGAGAAAACAAAATCCCGTTTTTGGGGCTTTGTTACGGACTTCAAATCGCCATCGTCGAGTGGTGCCAGAATATGCTTGGTTGGAAAGACGCCGCGAGTTCGGAATTCGGATTAAAAACCGATCATCCGGTGATCGACATCCTCGACTCCCAGAAGGATTTGCAGAAAATGGGCGGCACCCAGAGGCTCGGCGCTTATCCGGCCGAACTCCTAAAAGGCAGCCTGGTCTGGAGGATCTATAAACCCTGGCATAAAGGAAGGGGATCGATCGAAGAAAGGCACAGACATCGTTTCGAGGTTAATCCGAAATATCATCGGGACATTTTCGCGAAGGGAATGGTCTTCAGCGGCCTTTCCCCGAACCGCGAGCTTGTGGAATTCATAGAGCTTCCTCAAAAATCCCATCCGTTTTTTGTGGCCACCCAGGCGCATCCGGAATTCAAAAGCCGGTTCATGGAACCCCATCCGCTTTTCGCGGCTTTTGTGGCGGCCTCGAAAACCCGCCAAGGAAAAATGGGCAAATAAAAAACCACCGGCTGTCTGGCGGATCCGTCAGTCTTTTGGTTTTAAAACCAATCCGGCGAAAAAGGCGGCAGCGGCGATGATGACGATGATCGGTCCGGCCGTCAGATTGAATTTGGAGGCGAGCAAAAGTCCGGAGATGGTGGAAACGACGGAGATAACAGTGGAGGTGGCGAGCATGCCCTTCAAGCTGCGGCTCAGGTATTTGGCTGCCGCCGCCGGAACGATGATGAGCGATCCCATAAGGAGCACACCCGAATATCGAAGGCCGAGGATGATGGTCAGGCTGAAAAAAAGGAGAAAATAGAAGTTCAGTCTTTCGGTGCTGATGCCCGAGGTGGCGGCCAGGTCTCGGGAAATCAGGGAGACGACCAGCCTTTCCTTGTTTTTGAGAATAAAAGCGATGATCGCCAAGCTGATGAGGGCGGCAATGACAAACTCGAGCGGGTTGATCGCTTGAAGTCCGCCGAAGAGCGCTTCGATCAAATCTTCCCTCGGGGTGATTAAGCTGCCGACGGCGAGGCTCGCCGAGAAAATGACGCCGATGACCGCTTCGGAGGAAATCCTAGTGCGATTTTCGATGAGCCAGACAAGCAATCCGCCGATCATCAGAGCGGCGGCGCCGCCGATAAGCGGATTTATTTTCAAAAGAATGGCGATGCCGAGTCCAGGCAGGGCGATGTGGCTGAAGGCGTCCGAAGCCAAGGTCATTTTTTTCATAAGCGCGAAGCAGCCGACCAAGCCGGCGGCGGCGGCGATAAAAACGGAAAGCAAAAGATAGCTAGTTTCGATGGTCATTATGGATATAATACTTGTGCGGCGAACCGTAGAGTTTTTCCAGGGCTTGGGGTTCCAAGACCTCTTGGGGTTTACCAAAACAAATCTTCTCGCGATTCAGGCAAAGCACTTCGTCGGCGTATTCGTAAACTAGGCTCAAATCGTGGGAAATAATGATGACCGTCAGGTGTTTTTCTTTTTTAAGGCGGTTCGTAAGCTCGTAGATTTTCTCCTGGCCGGGCGCGTCAACACCGGCAGTCGGTTCGTCGAAGAGCAGGACTTCGGGTTCGCCGATGAGCGCGAAAGCGATGAGCGCCCGTTGGAATTGGCCGCCGGAGAGATTGCCGATCGGCTGCCGGGCGTCCTTTATCGGAAGATCGACAAGTTTCAGGGATTCGTCGACGTGTTTCGCGCCGAGCTTCACAATGGCCGCCTTGGCCATTAAAAGCTCGAGGGCCGTTACCGGAAGATCCCTCTCGAGATCGAGTTTCTGGGGGATGTAGCCGATTTTGATACCCGGTTTCCAGACCACCTCGCCGGAATGCCTTTCAGCGCCAATCAGGGCTCGAAAAAGAAGGGTTTTACCGGCGCCGTTCGGGCCGATGACCGCGAGCGTACTCGCTTCTTTGACGGAAAAGCTCAGATGAGAGAGAATCTTTATCTGTCCGAAAGCGACGGACAAATTCTTGACTTCGAGGATGTCTGGCATTTGATGCTATAATACATTTATATTACTCTATATTGGAATTAATTAAAGCGATTTTATCCGTTATTCCTCCTTCCGAGCCGGAGTAGCTCAGTGGTAGAGCAGTGCTTTCGTAAAGCAAAGGTCGTGAGTTCAAATCTCACCTTCGGCTCAGAGGGCAGAATAACCGTTTTATCATGGATTCATTACCAAACCAGACAATCACCATTTCCGCTCTTCCTGGAGTCGGAGGAGACGACGCCAAGGATTGGGCGCGGATGCTCATCAAGATGTATGAAGGCTACGTCAAAAGACGCGGCTGGAAGTCGAGGGAGCTGCACGACAACGTCATCGAGATCGAGGGATCGGGAGCTTACAACACGTTGAAAAACGAGTCCGGAGTGCACCGGCTGGTGCGCATTTCTCCCTACGACGCCAAAAAATTGAGGCACACTTCTTTCGCGCTCGTCGAAGTCTTACCTGAGCTTAAAAAATTCGAAGCGGACAAAATAAGAATTCCGGAAAGCGATTTAAAGACGGAGTTTTTCCGTTCTTCCGGTCCCGGCGGTCAGAACGTCAACAAAGTGGAGACCGCCGTGCGGTTGGTCCATCTGCCGACCGGACTCGTGGCCGTTTCTCAAGCCGAGCGCTCCCAGGTTCAAAACAAAGAACGGGCTTTGATTCTTTTAAAATCTAAATTGGCCAAATTAATGGAAGATCGTCGGGAAACCACTCTCGACAACTTGCGGGTCAAGGTTGTCCCCGAGTGGAGCAGACAAATCCGGTCCTATACTCTTCATCCGTACAAATTGGTCAAGGATCACAGGACGAAGGCGGAGTCAAGACGGGCGGACGAAGTGCTCGAGGGCGATCTTGATACGTTTATCGAAGCCGAGTTAAAATTAAGTCAAAGCTAAAAAAAGTGATTACCTTCAGCAATGTTTCAAAGACCTACAATCACCATGAGGTCTTGAGAGATGTCAGTTTCAAGATAGAGCCGAAAGAATTCGTCTCTTTGGTTGGTCGTTCCGGAGCCGGCAAATCGACTTTGGTCAGGCTTTTGATTGGCGAAGACAAACCGGACAAGGGCAGGATCGTTTTCGGGCCCTACGAAATCAACAAGCTTCAAAGCCAGGAGCTGCCTGCGGTGAGGCGGCATATGGGCATTATTTTCCAGGATTTCAAATTGTTGCCGAGAAAAACCGCGTACGAGAACGTGGTTTTTGCCATGGAAGTGGCCGGCCGGTCCGAAGAGGATATCGAGGAAGCTGCGCCCCAAGCCCTCGAGCTTGTCGGCCTCGGCAAGAAGATGAGCAACTACGTTCACGAGCTTTCCGGCGGCGAGCGCCAAAGGGTGGCCATCGCTCGGGCGATGGTTAACCAGCCGGATGTCATCATCGCCGACGAACCGACCGGCAACCTTGATCCGGTAAACACCTGGGGCATCATCAACCTTCTTCTTAAAATAAACGAGCTCGGCACCACGGTGCTTCTCGCCACCCATAACAAAGACATCGTCAACCAGCTCGAGCGTCGGGTGATCAGCCTGGACGACGGTATGATCATCCGCGACGAAGACAAAGGGAAATACATCCTTACTTAATTTCAGAATATTTCAAATGTTCACCACTCTTGCTCGCATCATAAAATACGGCTTTCAAAATTTCTGGAGGAACAACCTGGTTTCTTTCGCCACCATCCTCGTGCTCCTTCTCGCGGTTGTCGTCTTCCAGGGGATGGTTATTTTCGGCGAGATCGGCAAGCAGGCCATCAACGCCGTCCAGGACAAGATAGACATCAGCGTTTATTTCGTTTCGAACGCTCCGGAAGATGAGATATTGAAACTGAAAGAGGCCCTGCTTACGTTATCCGAGGTAAAGTCGGTGGATTATATCTCCAAAGACGAGGCCCTGGAGCTTTTCAAAGAGCGGCACGCCGACGATCCGACTATTTCCCAGGCGATCGGCGAACTTGAAGAAAATCCTTTGCGCGCTTCCTTGAACATCAAAGCTAAAAATCCGAACCAATATTCGCTTATCGCTTCCTTCCTTGAGAACGACTCTTCGAAAAGCGTTATCCAAGAAGTGAGTTACAGCCAAAACCAAGTGGTTATCGACCGGCTCGCCAAGATTTTGAGCCTCGGTCGCCGGACGGCCGCGGTGCTCACCCTGGCTTTTGCCATTGTCGCCATCATCATTTCTTTCAACACTATTCTGCTTGCCATTTATTCCAATAAGGAGGAAATCGGCATCATGCGTCTGGTCGGCGCTTCGAACGCTTTTATCAGGGGACCGTACATTATCGTCGGCGTCATCTACGGGATCATCGCCGTCCTTCTCGCCATGATCTTGTCGGCGCCTTTCATCTACGCGGCTTCGCCCTATGTGGCCGTCTTCATCCCGGGGATGAGCCTTTGGGGATTCTTTATGGGATCGTTCTTTAAACTCCTGGGATACAACCTTCTTTTTGGAGTCGGCATCGGCGTCATCTCGAGCGTCATCGTCATCCGAAAATATCTTGAGGTTTAGGCCTGTGGATAAATACCGCTGTACGGGTTTTCTCAACGCGAGAGATCTGTTATAATGAGCGGAGTAATAAAAAACTAGAAAATCGCCTTGTGAGGGGGCGATTTTTTAGCGGCCATATCCGCTTCCGGCTTGCAATTTCGTCAAAAATATTGTATTATTTAAAAGCGTCAAAAAGGCCACTGATCGACCAAAAGAGGCCTTTTTTATTATTTTGAACCATGGATTTAAGAAACATCGCCATTATTGCTCACGTTGATCACGGCAAGACCACTTTGGTCGATGCCTTATTAAAGCAATCCGAAAACTTCAAGATTAAAACCGACAACCCGACGGATCTCATCATGGATTCGAACGAACTCGAGCGGGAAAGGGGCATCACCATTTTTTCCAAAAACGCCTCGATCAGGTACAAAGAGGCGAAGATCAACATCGTGGATACTCCCGGACACGCCGATTTCGGCGGGGAGGTGGAACGCATCATGAGGATGGTCGATGGCGCCATTTTATTGATCGACGCCAAAGAGGGTCCGATGCCGCAAACCAAGTTCGTTTTGCGGAAGGCGATCGAGGCTGGACACAAGATCATCGTCGTCATCAATAAGATAGACAAGCCGGACGCGAGGTCAAATTGGGCGCTGAATGCCACCTACGATCTTTTCATCGAGCTCGGAGCGACCGACGAACAGATCGATTTCCCCGTGATTTACGCTTCGGCGGTCGCTGGCAAAGCCGGGACCGAGCCGGATTTGAGCGTCATGAAAAACGTCGAACCTCTCTTCGAGGCGATTATGGAATACATCCCTGCTCCCAAGGCGGAAAAAAACGAGCCGCTCCAGATGCTTACGGTCAACCTTCAATACGACAATTATCGCGGCCGCATCGCTGTCGGCCGGCTTTATTCCGGCGTCTTGAAAAAAGGCATGTGGGTCAGCCATATCAACCGCCGAGGCGAAATCAAAAAAGCCCAGATTGGGAATGTTATGCTTTTTGACGGCCTTAACCGGATCGACGTTCCCGAAGCCGACGCTGGAGAGATCGTCGCCGTTTCCGGCATTCCGGAAATCTCGATCGGCGAGACCATCGCCGCCCTGGAAAATCCGAAAGCTCTAGCCGTCATCCATATCGACGAGCCGACTATCAAGATGACTTTTGGAGTGAATACTTCGCCCTTTGCTGGCCTGGAAGGGGAGTACACCACTTCGCGAAATATCAAGGAAAGGCTGACGAAGGAGCTTGAAACAGATGTCGCTTTGAAGGTGGAGGACACGGATAAAACCGATCGTTGGATCGTTTCCGGTCGGGGCGAACTGCACCTTGCCATTCTTATCGAAAAAATGCGGCGCGAGGGATACGAGCTCGAAGTTTCCAAACCCCAGGTTATTTTTAAAGAAAGCGAAGCCGGACTTACCGAACCGATCGAGCTTGTCTCAGTCGAGGTCCCTGAGGAATTTGCAGGAGTGGTCATCGAGATGATGGGAAAGCGTCTCGGAAAGATGAAAGACATGGGTGTCGATAACCATACGACCAAAATGGATTTTGAAATCCCGACAAGGGGCCTCATCGGCGTCAGGAACGAATTTATGACGAACACCAAGGGGTTGGGTATCATGAACACCCTTTTTTCCGGTTACGAACCTTATAAAGGGGATCTTCCGGAAAATCCCCACGGTTCGATCATCACGACCGAAACCGGCACCACCAACAATTACGGTTTGGTGAGCGCCCAGGGAAGGGGAAAACTTTTCATGGGAGCGGGGGTCGAGGTCTATGAAGGCATGGTTATCGGCGAAAACGCCAAATCCCGGGACGAACTGGTGAACGTCTGCCGGCAGAGGGAACTCACTAATTTCCGCGCCAAGAACGAGGGGTTGCAGGATCAGCTCGAGGTTCCCTTGAAGCTCACCCTGGAAGACGCCCTGGATTATATTCATGACGATGAGCTCGTGGAGATCACTCCGAAAAGCGTGAGGATCAGGAAAAAATATCTGACTGAAAACGATCGCCGCAAGGCGGAAAGGGAGGAAAAGCAGAAGCTCGACCAGGGCTAATCGAAGACCTCCGAAAAGCGGCTTCCGGAAGCCGCTTTTTTGGGTTATATTTAAGACAATGACGAGCTTCGAAACCGCTTATAAATGCCTTAATTTGGCCCAAAAACAGGCCGTAGACGCGATTGAGGGTCCGGTAATGGTAATAGCTGGCCCTGGCACGGGAAAGACCCAGATTTTAACCTTGAGAATAGCCAACATTTTGCGCCGGACCGACACCGAACCGGAGAACGTCCTGGCTCTCACTTTCACCGAAGCGGGTGTGGCCTCGATGCGTAAACGCCTAATCGAGTTTGTCGGCAGCCCGGCTTACGGGGTCTATATCAAAACCTTTCACGGATTCTGCAACGACATCATCAAAGATTATCCGGAGGAGTTTTCGATGATTATCGGTTCGAAAAACATCAACGAAGTCGACCAGATCAAGATCGTCGAAGAGCTCATCGATAGCCTGCCGCTTCGAGAGCTGAAGCCGTTCGGCGACGTTTTCTATTATCTTCGACCTATCATCGCCGCTTTGAATGAGCTGAAGCGCGAAGGGGTAACCGTCGAAAAATTTGAGGAAGCCGTTGCCGAAGAAGCCGCGAATTTCGAAAAAATCGACGACTTGATTTACGAGAAGGGTCCGCACAAGGGAAAAATGAAAGGAAAATACCAGGACTTGTCGCGGCGGATAAGCAAGAACAAGGATCTGGTGCTTTTCTACGGAAAATATGAGGAGCGGTTGCGCAAAGACAAGCTCTACGATTACAGCGATATGATTATGGAAGTTTTGCGGACGCTCGAAAAAAATAGCGATTTGTTGCTCCGGCTTCAGGAAGAATACCAGTACGTTTTGGTCGACGAACACCAGGACACCAACAACAGCCAGAACAGGATTTTGGAACTGCTTTGCAATTTTCATGAAAATCCAAACATCTTTGTAGTCGGCGACGAAAAGCAGGCGATTTTCCGTTTCCAGGGCGCGAGCATCGAAAATTTCTTATATTTCAAGTCGTTGTATCCCGGGGCCAGGCTGGTAACGCTCGAAGAAAACTATCGTTCCACCCAGTCGATATTGTCGAGCGCCGAAAGCTTGATCGCCGGGGAAAAGAAACTCCAGGCGAAAGCCGGGCATCCGGAAAAGAAAATAAGCCTTTGCGAATTCATAAAACCCGAGACAGAAAACCGGTTCGTGGCCGAAGAAATAAAGAAGAAGATGGATGCCGGCGCCGCGCCGAACGAAATCGCCGTGCTCTACAGGGAAAACAAGGATGCCTTTCCGGTAGCCGAGGCCTTGGACAAGGCCGGCGTTCCCTATATCATCGAATCCGACCAGGACATTTTATCCGATCTCGATATCCGGAAGATCGTTCTGCTGCTCCAGGCCGTCGACCGGTTCGGCGATCAGGAAAAATTCATCGAGGCGATGCACATCGATTTTTTGCGGATTCCGCCCATCGACGTTTACAAATTGATCGAACACGCGAACCGGAACAAGATATCGGTTTTCGATTTGAGCCGCGACGCGGAAGCGCTTGAGTCGATCGGTCTTGTCTCTCCGGAAATCGTCCTTGATTTTTTCGGAAAAATGTCGCGCTGGTTTACCTTGAGTCGGAACAAGTATTTAACCGAGCTTTTTGAAACCGTCGCCAGGGAATCGGGTTTTCTTTCGGCTGTGCTTCAGGGAGACAACGTCATCGAAGAGATGGACAAGGTTTCCGGACTTTTCCGGGAGATGAAGGAGTTTTTGGAAAAGCATAAATCGGCCAGACTCCGGGATTTTTTGGAATACCTTGAGATGCTCGCTGAACACAACGTGCTCCTAAAAAAAGGGAACATGGCCAGGCTCGCCAAGGGCGTAAGACTAATGACCGCCCATAAATCCAAAGGACAGGAGTTCGACTGCGTCTATATTATCGACGCCCGCGACGGCCATTGGGGAAACAAGCGCAAGCCGAATTATCTACCATTACCGCCGAGGATATTCTCGCTTTTGAGCCGCGACCTCGGCGCCGCGGACAGCTTGGATGACGAACGCCGGCTTTTCTACGTGGCGCTTACTCGGGCCAAGAAAGAGGCGATGATTTCATATTCGAAGACCGGCGCCGACGGCCGCGAACAGCTGCCGTCGCAGTTCGTTACTGAAATCGATCCGGCGCTTGTCGACAAACTCGACGTCAAGGAATTTGAAAACCATTTTGATAGCCATCGCGAGCTGATCTTCGAAAAATCTTCTTGGCCGAAAATAAGTGTCAAAGACAAGGATTTTATCCGGGAGCTTTTTTTGAGGAACGGTCTTTCGGTAACGGCTTTGAACAACTATTTAGCCTGTCCTTGGGAATATTTTTACACCAATCTTTTCCGAATTCCCAAAGCAAAAACCAAACACCAGATGTACGGAACAGCCGTTCACGGAGCGCTTCGGGATTTTTTCAGCGCCATGCGCGAGAATCCGGCGGACAAGGATTTCTTTATCGACAGATTTGTCTATCATCTGAAAAAAGAACCCTTGAGCGAAAAGGATTTCGAGGCGAGTCTGGAGAAAGGTAGAAAATCACTGGAAGGATATTACGACAAGTATGCGGGAACCTGGCCGAGAAACTCTCTTTTGGAGTTCAATATTAAAGGCATCGAGCTCGCGAAAGACGTGAAAATCAACGGCAAGATAGACCGGATGGACATGATCGGTTCCGGCGCCGGAGTGGGCGTCGTTGATTTCAAGACCGGCCGTCCGAAAACGCGGGGGCAGATCGAGGGGACGACCAAAGATTCGCGGGGAGACATCAAGCGCCAACTCGTCTTTTATAAGCTACTTTTAGACAATTTTAAAAGCGCCAAATACCGCCTGGAATACGCCGACGTCGATTTTGTCGAGCCGGACCAGAAGGGAGTTTACCGCCGGGAGAGATTTACGATTGGCGACGAGGATACGGAAAATCTCAAAGGACTCGTGCTCCGGACTGCCGACGAAATCCTCAACCTCGACTTTTGGGATAGAAAATGCGAGGACAAGGATTGCCCTTATTGCGCTTTAAGGCAGATGATGTCTTAGCCGCGCCTAACGGAGGCCGTCGAAATAAAGAAGATAGTTCAGTCTTTCCCATTCAAAATTCCAGGGATCGGTTTTATCGATGGTGGTGATGGCGCTGTGTCCGACGACGTTGTCGATCGGATGCTTTTGACCGAGATCCTTGATGAGTCCGGCCAAAGCCTCATACTGGACTATTGTCATGAAGGTATCGGGTTTGTTGACGAGTTCGATGCCGATGGAAAAATCGTTGACGTTTGCCCGACCGTCGGGCATCTGGGCTTTGCCGGCGTGGTCGGCGACGTTTTCGACGGGCGCGAGCTCATGAATCCGGCCCTGCCTGTCTATAAGGAAATGGGGAGCTACGTCGTAATGCTTGTATTGCTTGATGATGCCGTCGACGTCGAACGGATCTTTGCCCCAGGCATTGTAGGAAGTGTGAATGACGATGGTGTCGATTTCTCGCGGCTTTTCCGAAGCCAGGTTTCCCCAAGCGAGAAGGCGGCGGACGATATCGGCCGGAGCGTGTTTATCGGCGCCCGGCGTGATGAATTTTGGATCAACCAGAAAAGCGGCGGCCGCGATCAAAATGGCGCAAAAGATTTTTGTGGAAATTTTCAGTTTCACCTTTTTATTATAACTTTTCGGCGCGATCATTGACACAATAATGTGCAGGATTTATTTTCAAATGGTCTCAAATTGGATGAGGAGGTGTATCTTGAACATTGTTGGACCGTTCGAAGTCGTGCTTGGCAGGAGAATCGTTCTGAAGCGCGATCCGGCGTTCGACGTCGAGGCGGCGATACGTTGTGTTGGCCTCCGGGCTTTTGGTGCTGTGGTCCCGCTTTACGGCTTGAGCGTTCCGTCATCTCTTCGGCGGTTTGTGGATGGTCCAGATCCGTTGTTAATGGCTGTCGATCTGCGGACGCGCGTTTTGCTCTTTACCACTGACCCGAAAGAATTCGCCGGTTTTATGAATGAGCGAGCTCCTTCGGTGGCCGAAGCAGGCGCTTTTGGAACAGAAGCGTCAAAAATCCCCGTCGGTTAGTCAGGCGGGGATTTTTATTCGATATTGGAGAAAGCGCGGTTGTTATTTTTCTTTCTTCAATTCTTCTTCGAGAAACTTTAGCCAATCCTCGTTTTCGTCCTTGTTGGCTTTGAGTTTGGCGAGCTCCTGCAGATATCGGTCTTTCTGCGTCTCGGCCTGTTTGGCCTCAACGTAGTGGGTGGTTATCTCGATGCGAAGCAGGGTTTCCTTGGCTTCGCCGATGAGTTCGTTTAAGATGTCCTTTTTTGTTTTCATAGCTCAATCAGTATTCAATATTAATTTTTTGCCGTCAAGCGGGGATTCTATTTGGCCGCCTTGATTTTATTCAATATCTTTTTTACCTTTTCCAGGCTGTCCCAATCGTGGATGGAAACGGTGATGGTCTTCGGGTTTATCTTTTTAAGGGCGTCGAGTTTTTTCTTCAGGTCTTTTTCTTTAATCAGGTCGCTTTTCGATAAAAAGAGATATTCGGGTTTTTTAAGAAGCAGAGGATTGTATTTTTTGAGTTCCGACCTCACCGTGCGGTAGTCTTTGACCGGTGTCGTGGATTCGGCCGAAACCAGATGGAAGACAATCCTCGTCCGTTCAATGTGTCTCAAGAATTTTATGCCGAGACCCTTGCCGGCCGAGGCTCCGGCGATCAGCCCCGGGATATCGGCCAGGATGAGCTCATAATAAACCCCGAGGTTTGGTTCGAGGGTGGTGAAGGGATAGTTGGCCACTTTGGCCGAAGCGTTCGTAAGCTCGTTTAGGAGGCTTGATTTTCCCGCGTTCGGCAGTCCAACGAGCCCCACGTCGGCGATCAGCTTTAATTCCAGCCGCAGTCGCTTGGTTTCTCCGGGCCGGCCTTCTTGAAATTGGGTCGGACTGGTGTTTTTCGAAGACCGGAAAAGAAAATTACCCTTTCCTCCGTTCCCTCCGGAAGCCGCCAGCAGCTTCTGGCCGGTCCGCAGGATTTCTTTTGTCTCGCCAGTGTCGAGGTCGGTAATGACGGTGCCGACAGGCACTTTGAGAACAACATCGTCTCCGCCGCGGCCGTCGCTGCATCTTTGCCGGCCGTTGTCTCCGTCCTGCGCCCGGAACTCTTTTTTGTAGCGGAAAACAGTCAGGCTGTTTAGATCGGAAACTCCCTCCAGAAAGACACTGCCGCCTTTGCCGCCGCTCCCGCCGGTCGGACCGAGCTGCATTTTGATGTTGCTGAAATACATTCCGCCTCGGCCGCCGTCGCCGCCGGAAACCCTAATAGTAACGTCATCGATAAGCATGGTTTATGTCAGCGGTTTCGGCGGATAAATTTTCAGGATCATTCGCGGATTCTTGCATAAGCATTTTATTCTTTTCCACCAGATAAATGCGTCGTCGGAGTTCGCTAGTCGAAAATCCGTGGGAACGATCGTTGAAATATAGTTTAAAATCAAGATCCCAGCCGGTAAATTGTTTATCTCGCCAATCTTCGTCCAGAAACCGGATATCCACGCGGTTCTGCTCTTTTAATCCTTTAAGCAGCCGATATAAATCCTCCTCCGTGTTATAGGGAATGACTTCGTCGATAAACCGGATGGAACTCATGATTTCTAAGCGTTCGGCGTGGGATTGAATGGGAATATTTTTCGCCGGCCGATCGATGCTCGGATCTCCCTGGACGCCGACGATTAAATAATCGCAATGCTTTTTGCATTCTTTAAACATGCGCACGTGTCCCGCGTGGCAGAGGTCGAAAGCGCCGCAGGTGAAGCCCACGATTTTTTTCTTCCTTAAAAACTTTCTCCAAAAATCGATTTTCATATGCGTCAGTCAGAACCTTGATTTATTATGCATCATGCGCCTGTTCAAACCAAGCGTTCCTTGCGGATCAGCCGCGTGCCGAGTCGGTGGCAGTAAAGATCACAGCTTCGGCCGATTTGTAGATTATTTTATCACAAATTCGTCGATTAAATCCCTCCAAGGTCGACCGAGGCTGTGATTTTGATTTTATTCACGAAATCGGCCATATGGCTGACGAGGATCGCCGGACCTTCGTAGCGGTTTATGGCGTCGGCGATCACCGGAATATGCCGGAAATTGATATGATTTGTCGGCTCGTCGAGGATTAGAAGCCCCGGCTTTTGAAGCATCAGGCGGCAGAAGGAGAGAAGGCCCTTTTGTCCTTCCGAAAGGTCTCCAACCTTCTTTCTTAAAGTGTCCGCGTCTATTAAAAATCCCGCGGCGGCCGAACGGAGTTCTTCTTCTCCTCCTTGGGTCATCACTTCGGCCAGATTCTCATAGGCGGTTTCGTCGAAATCGAGCGTCGAGAAATCCTGGCGGTAATAACCTATTTTCACGTCCGGAGCGAGTTCAATGCCTTTAGCGCGTCCAGAAGCGATGGCCTCGAGAAAGGTGGTCTTGCCGATGCCGTTCGGTCCGGTCAGCAGCAACCGGTCTTTTTTCTTCAGGGCGATCGGCGCGATTTTTTTCACGGCGGTTTTCCCGTCCTTAACACTCGCTACCGCCGAAATTTTGATAATGTCTCCGGAAATGTTCTCCTGCATCGGAATGGCGAAGCTTCTAATGGTCCGGTCGTCTCGTCGTATTTCCACTTTGCTTGTTTCAAGCTCTTCTATCCTATTTCTCATTTTGGCGGCGACGTCGCGCATATGCCCGCCCTTTTGGCTGAAAAAATTGGCTTGTTCTTTGCGATTTTCGATGTCTTTTTCCAGACGGACGTTCTGCATCCTCTCGCGTTCGATTCGTTTCGATATTTCTTCGACGACATCGAGATAATTTCCGGCATATTGCTCCACTTTGTTTGTAAAGACATCGAGATAAAGCACGCCTTCGGTAAAGGAGTTTAAAAAGCCGGCATCGTGGGAAATGACGATACAGGTTTTCGGATATTCGATGATGAATTTTTTAAGATGATCGATCCCTTCCTTATCGAGGTTATTCGTCGGCTCGTCGAGAAGCAGGATATCCGGATTTTGGATGAGGGCGAAAGCTAAAAGCAGTCTGGCTTGCTGTCCGCCGGAGAAGCTGCCGATCTTCCGGTCGAGAGGCGCGTCGAGATTAACCACCTTGAGCACTTTCGCGATGCGCGGATCAATGTCGTATATTTTTTCGGCGAAGGCTTTTTCGAAAAATTCGCGGACGTCGAGGTCGAGCTCTGACCGGCGGACGACCTGCCGGCTCAAGCCGATGGTTGCTCCTTGGCTTATGGAAATCGTTCCCGCTTCCGGTTTGAGGCCGCCGTTTATCAGTTCGAAAATACTTGTCTTTCCGGCGCCGTTTTGCCCCATCAGGGTGATTTTGGCTCCTTGGCGCACGGAAAAACCCGCCTCGTCGAGAATAGGCTTTGTGGGCGAATATCCGAAGGATACCTCGTCGAACCGCAAAATAACTTCATTTTTGGCCATAAAACTTGTAAAGGATACGCCAAAATCGGCATTTTTTCAATGCTTTGGCAAGCTTTAGTCGCGCCTAGTCCGCAAGCAGCGCTTTTAAGACCCGGGCGATGTCTTCCTCGATATCGTCGAGCATGGCTTTGCCTTCTTCCTCGACGCGGGTTTTACTCGAAACCATAGCCCAGGTGTAGACGGCATGCATAAATTTGTTGCGGCCGGCCATGGCGCGTTTCAGTTCGAACCGCAGGTTTTCCTTTTCTGGATAGAGAACCAGAAACTCGTCGATGACGAAATTCCAGGTTTTGTCCTCAAGCCACTTCTCGTAAATCTCGAAGTCTTCGGCCGAACGGCTTTTTTTGTCGGCAATCTT
Source organism: Patescibacteria group bacterium (assembly GCA_023380305.1). GTDB lineage: Bacteria > Patescibacteriota > Minisyncoccia > UBA6257 > Colwellbacteraceae > JAMCQZ01. Next base: position 18,766 of record JAMCQZ010000005.1, on the reverse strand, counting down.
CGTCTTCAGCCAAAATTCGAGCATCTGGATTTTTTTAAAGATGCGCAAAATCTGTTTTTCGTTATCGTCGAACAGTTTTTCAGCCGATTCAATATTCATGCGTCCCGTGATGTTATTTCTCTAAATTTTTTTCCGAGGGCGACAGACGGCGTGGATTACAAAAATTTTTTTAGTTGGGCGAACACGTCGGCAAAGCTCTCCGGCCTCGCAAAATGGTGTTTGCCGTCATAAGCGACGAAATCCGCCCCGAGCTCCTTGGCGATTCTTTTGCCCTGGCCAAAGGGGATCCTTTGGTCGTCGTGCGAGTGCATGACGACGAATTTCGGAGAAAGTTTTTTGATTTCTCCGATATTCAAGGGATATTCGAAAAAATCCGAGTATCCGAAGCCGCGGCGGCCGGCGTTTGCGATGTTGTTGTCAAACGGCGCGACCAGCAGAACGCCTTTTACCGGTTTTTTCGATTGGTCCAAATATAAGAGGGCCGCTCTGGTCCCGAGGCTGTGGCCGACCAAAACGACGTCTCCTTTTACGGATTTGACGGTTTCGTCGATGATCCGGAGCCACTCCCTGCTTTTCGGGTTGTCGCCGCCCGGGAGCGCGGGCATCCGGTAAGGGACGCGAAGTTTATCGAGCTCGCGACGCATTTCCGGATACCAGTTGATTTCCGGAGAAGCGTTATATCCATGAATAAAAATAACGGTCCTCATCACAAAATACATCATAGCACATCCCTTTCGAATCGACGGAGGAATTCTGTGTTATAATTGTTTCAAGGTCGTTTTTTATCATCAGTCGATATGAACAATAGAAAGGGCTTATATATTATTTTAATTTTAGTTGTCATTATCGCCGCTGTGATATTCGGTATGAGCCGTCGCGATCTTTCCGCCCCGGGAGCGGAAGCGGGCGGGAAAACAGAAGAGAACACCGAGCCGCTCTCAGAAGAGCCGGACAAGTCGACTTTTTCCAATTATTTCACGCGTATCTATCTCGGTAAACTGGAGGCGGGCGTTGTCTTCGATCCGGCAAAAGTGATTAAAACCAAGTATTTCACCGCCGGAGAGCAGTTTTGTGTGATCATGGATATGAAAAGTCAAATTCCGGCGAAAGTTTTGAGCACCGCGATTTACGACAGGGCTTTGGCGACTTATGCCAGTCCGCGATCCGCCGGATTTCCACGGGCTTTGGGTCCGGGAAACAGCGTCGGTTGCGAAAACCTGCAATTCGGCCCCGGAGAATACGAGCTGAAGACCTATATCAACAACACGCTTATCTCGGTCCTTCCTTTTTACATACAGTAAAGGACGCGCAATATCATGGACGAATCTTTGCAGATTCAAAACGAAACGGAGCGATCGAAGACGATTGAGGCTATTAAATTGTCGATGGCCAAGGAAATCGATCCCCAAGATCCGGAAGTGGTCGTCCTCGCGGAAAAATGGACGACGCTCATGGATGAGCTCGGTTCCGGAGACGGGATTATTAGCCAACAGCTCCGCGGTCTTTATAGCGAAGATATCAACGATTTTAAAGATCGGTTCGGCGATGCCATTCCGGACGACGAGACGCTCGATTATATCCGCAGGGCCTTGGAGGATTAATTTATATTTCCGCGGAGAAAAAAGAAATGGGTCCGGTCGTTGGCAGTTCCGGCAAGTTTTTTGTTATACTGGAGACACGGGATGCCCTACAGGATCTTGGGACATACAGCCGATATCCGGTTGTCTGTCGAGGGGAAAGATCTGGAAGAATTGTTTAGGGACGCTCTGAAAGGAATGGTTTTTATCGCCGGCCCGCGGGAATCGGACGATCTTAAAGAGACCAACCGGAAAATAAAATTATCAGCCGCCGACCGGACGGCGCTGCTTGTCGACTTCTTGAATGAAGTCCTTTTCGGCATGGAAAAAAATTTCGAGTTTTACCGCGACATCGAGTTTGAAAAGCTTTCGCCGACCGGAATGCGAGCGATTTTAAAAGCGCGTCCGGCAGTCCGGTTTGAACGGGACATTAAAGCCGTCACTTATCACGAAGCCGATATCGTTGAGAATGAAAACGGGGTTCTCGCGACAACCATAATTTTTGATATCTAATCCATGGAAAGATCGGCTTTGCGAAGAATAAATGATTGGCTTTGGGAGATACCGAAAACCTATCGCTCGGATATGAGGGTCCCGGCGCGAGTCTATGCGACAGAAGAAATGCTCGATGAGATCATCGGCGATCGTTCCTTGGATCAGCTTGTAAACGTCGCTGGCCTCCCGGGAATCGTCGATTATGCGATCGCCATGCCCGACATCCACGAGGGTTACGGGTTTCCGGTAGGCGGGGTGGCGGCCTTTGACCTCAAAGAGGGGATTATTTCCCCCGGCGGCATCGGTTACGACATCAACTGCGGAGTGAGGCTTCTGCGTTCTAATATCGATGTCTCCGCGATCCGGTCCGTTATTCCGGAACTGGGGAGGGCTTTATATCGGGAGATTCCATCGGGAGTCGGCCAAGCCGGACGGTTGAAATTGACCGATACGGAATTGGATGAAGTTTTGAGGAGGGGGGCCGGCCGGATGACGGAAATCGGATACGGCGATCCGGCAGATCTTAAAAATTGCGAAGAGCAGGGATGTCTGGCCGGAGCCGATCCGCGGATGGTTTCTGTCCGCGCCAAGGACCGTGGTCGCGACCAATTGGGCACGATCGGCGCCGGGAACCATTTTGTGGAGGTGGAAACGATCGAGGAAATTTTTGATAAGGACGCGGCTGACAAATTCGGACTGTTCCCGGGCCAGGTCGTTATTTTAATACATACGGGTTCACGCGGACTTGGTCACCAGGTGGCTACCGATTACATCAGGGAGATGATGAGGGCCATGCCCAGGCACGGCATCTTTTTGAAAGACAGGGAGCTGGCCTGCGTGCCGTTCGATTCGGATGAGGGCCGGAATTATTTCCAGGCGATGGCCGGCGCCGCCAATTTCGCCTGGGGAAACCGTGAACTCATATCCTGGGAAGTCAGACGGGCCTGGAGGGGGATCCTGGGCGACGGAGCCGGGGAACTGGAGCTTCTTTACGACGTGGCGCACAACATCGCCAAGATCGAGGAATATGCCGTCTCCGGAGCAAATAAAAAACTGGTGATCCATCGGAAAGGTGCGACAAGGTCTTTCCCCGGCCAGCCGGTTCTCGTCCCTGGGAGCATGGGGACAAGGTCTTATCTTCTTATGGGTGAAAGCGCCGCCATGAAAGAGAGTTTCGGTTCGAGCTGCCATGGCGCCGGTCGCAGGATGTCCCGGACCGAAGCGCGAAGAAAAATCCGTGGCGGCGAATTAAAACAGAAGCTTTCGGCCGAAGGGGTCTCCATAAACGCCGGTTCGATTTCCGGACTTGCGGAAGAAGCGCCCGAAGCCTATAAGGATGTCGACCAGGTGGTTGATGTTATCAGCCGGTCCGGAATCGCCGCGAAAATCGCGAGGATGAAGCCGGTAGCCGTCATCAAAGGCTGACGCGCTTTCAAAGCGTCCGATTATATATTATATAGACGCTTATGGAGCGGAGCCGCTGTCGCAGATAGCGGAAAAAAGCGGTTTATTGAAGAAGGCTTGATTTATCGTTCCGGTCCGGGTTTAATGTTTGAAACTCCGCTCGGAGCGGGGTTCGGCTGAAATCGGTCTTTGTGAAAGGAGATCGGGTTATGCAAGGCGCGGCGGATCCGTTTCTTCCCAACTTGCCTTTGCGGTTGACTTCCGAGGAGCTGGCTTCGCTTCTGGCGCGGCCATTCGATGAAACGGCTAAACGCAGACTGGCGGAAACGAACATTCTTCTCGTGCTCGCGATCGTCAAGCGTTTTCCGAACATCGAATATGGAACGGCGATCGAAGTCGGGATCGAAGGATTGGTCAAGGCAGCGGCCAGTTTCAAGCCTGAGAAAAGAGTGAAGTTTTCGAGCTATGCGGCCGTCTGCATCATCAACGAGCTCCGGATGCATCTGCGGAGGGAAAAGCCCCATCTACTGGATGTGAGTATCGATAGTCCTGTTAGTGTCGATAAACAAGGCAACGAGTTGAAAATCGAGGACATATTGGCAGACAAAGATCCGAGGACTATGCCCGGGGACCTGATAGACGGATTGATGGATTTGAGGCGGGCTTTCCGTCAGCTGCCCGTCCGGGATAGGGAGCTAATCCGGATGCGCTTCGTAGAGGGCTTAACCCAGAAAGCCATCGGCAACCGTCTCGGCTGGTCGCAGTCGTATGTCAGCCGGAAGGTGAGAAAGGCCCTGGCGTGCCTGAAAAAAATGATGTCGTGATGAATTCGACTCCTTGGTGGAAACGCCAAGGAGTTTTTCTGATCAGGGCGATCAAACAAAAAACCGCCTCTCGGCAAGCTTGAGGCGGTTCTGATTTTAAGGTTAAGCGCGGCTAACGTTTACCGCAGCGGGTCCTTTGTCTCCCTCGACAACATCGAAAGTAACGGTATCACCAACTTTCAAATCATCAAAGGCAACACCCTTCAGCTCTTTGGCGTGGAAGAAAAGATCTTTAGTCTCGCCTTCGCGAGCGATGAATCCGAATCCTCTCGCCGTGAGTGTCTTGATTGTTCCTGTCATATTTACTCTTTAGAAATTCGACCAGCTTTTATTGCCTGGACTAAAGAATAATACATTTCTTCGATTGTGTCAAAATTAGACCCTAAAGTCCGGCGGAAAAGGCGAGGATCGCGAGCGCGGCGAGCAAACCGACAAAAAGGAACCCGAGGGTGTAAAAAATAAGGAGTAAGGCCTCTTTTTTCTTGCCTTCCAAATACCAAATGACTGGTTTGCCAAAAATAAGCATGGCCATGGTTCCAACGGAGACGACGAGAAGGAGTAACATGATGATGCTCGCCAGGATCTCGCTGTTAAACCGGCCGCTTTGGGTGCCGAGGATAAATGAAATCAAAACAACGTATAAAATGGCAAGCCCGGCGTCTATCAACCCGTGTTTGACGATTTTCATAGATCAATCATAGCAAAACGCATAGGTAGCCGCCAAACGGGCTGCGAGCCGGATTGATGGAACAGGCTTCTTATGCTATAACCAGTCTGCGGCATAGTCGCACCCCGCGCAAAGCATAAAAAACGCTACTTTACTATGTATAAGTGCGAGAAGTGTGGCGCTACTTCTGAATCTCCTTGTAAGTGCTGTGGCGAGGACATGAAGAAAGCGGAGGAAGCTTAGTCTGTAATTACCCATCCGCCCGATTCTCGGGCGGATTTTCGATTTTTGGCGCGGGCTTAAAGGATTATTCCGACAGACCTGGATCGTTGATGTGATAAAATAAAGCCAGGTCGATAAAAGGATTAGCGACGCTTCGCGTCGCTGTTTAAAAAAATGAAAAACAAAATTGTTTTAGCCGGCATTTTAGCGATAACTCTCGTCTTTGCCGGTAACGCTTATGCTGTCGGGCCGAACGCCAACGGAGCTGGAGATAACAACCAGAATACCGAGGATCAGCCAGGCCAGCAAAATCAGATTCAGAATCAGAACCAGGTCCAGAACCAAGGAGAAGAAGACGAAGTAAAAACCCAGGAACAGGAAGGACAAGAACAAGAGGAACAAGGACAAGAGCAGGAGGGGCAGGAACAAGAACAGGAAAAAACCCAGGAAGTCGAGAGCGTTGCGGGCCAAGGAGAGGAAAGAAGAAGCAAGGTGGCGGACGCGGTCCAGCAGATGCTCCAGGTGGCTGATAGGAGCGGCGGCATCGGCAGCCAGGTGAGAGTGATCGCCCAATCCCAGAGCGATAATCATAATTTGATGGAGGCGACTTTGCAGAAAGCCCAGAGCCGCAGCCAGATCACCAAATTTTTGATCGGTCCGAATTACGGCGAGATCAACAACGCCCAGAAACTGGTTGAACAAAACCAAGCCCAGATTCAACAACTAGTTCAGCTCAGAGACAGGCTGACGAACCAGGGAGACATTGATACCTTAAACCGGCAAATCCAGATTTTGGAGCAGGTGAATGCGGAAGTTCAAAAGGCGCTTCAGGATGCCGAACAAGGATTCAGCGTTTTTGGATGGCTGTTTAAACTTTTCTCGAAATAAAACTTCAGCGCTCGAAGCCGCCCAAATACAGGGCGGCTTTCGGTTTTATTATAAAGTGTGTCAAATCGTGTTAATATTAAAAAATGGAACAAAACATCAAAGAAGAGAAAAAAGATTCAAAAAAGTGCGATTGCGATTGTGTTTGCGGCCACGGACACGTACACAGGTGCCGCAAATGGGCCCACACGTCCGGTGGGGGAGTTTACGGATTGGGATTCTTGGGCGCTTTGATTTATTATTTCCAGCACGCCGCAAATTTCCAGGCCGGGTTGTTCGGATTGCTCAAGGCCATTGTCTGGCCGGCGGTTTTCGTATACAAGGCCATAGAGCTTTGGAAAATATAAAGTAAATGCCCCGAGAGGGGCACTTGGCAATCATCTGTTAATTATTTGAATCCATGTCTTTGCCGATTCTTATAGTCATCGCCACGATATCGTACGCTCTCTATGATATTTTCGCGTCCCGGGCGAGCAACGCCATCGATCCCAATTTGAGCTCGGTTATCTTCAACGGACTCGGGATGCTGATCCCGTTGGGAATCTACGCCTTCTATAAATTTGTGAAGGGAGCGAAATTCATCGGAACGACTGGCGCCGGCGTTACTTATTCGGTTCTCGCGGGAGTCGCCATCGCTGTTTTTTCCATTTTTCTCATAAAAATATTTGAAAAGGGCGGCTTATCTTACGTCGTGCCGTTGATCTACGGAGGGGCGATCGCGTTGACGGCGTTGGTGGGGTGGGCCGTGTATAAAGAATCCGTTTCGTTGTCGCAGACGATAGGCATCATAATTATTTTGGCCGGAGTCGCCGTGGTGGTTATATCCAAATTGAACAGCCCATCGGTTTCCTGATCGGAATCTGGTCAGCGGTTTGGCAAGACAAAAGCGGGATTATGCCTTCAATTTTTTCGCTTTCAGTCTAAGGGAATTACCGACCACTGAAACACTGCTTCCGGCCATCGCTAATCCGGCAAAAATTGGATTCAGAACTATGCCCCAAAGCGGGTAAAGCAATCCGGCGGCCACGGGAATCCCGACGACGTTGTAGATAAACGCCCAGAATAGATTTTGCTTTATAGTTGTCATAGTGGCGCGGGAAAGCTCTATCGCTTGCGCTAATTTTGTTATATCTCCGTGAAGCAGTGTTATGCCAGCCGATTCGATAGCAACATCGGTTCCGGTCGCCATAGCGATCCCGGCGTCCGCCTGAGCCAAAGCTGGGGCGTCATTGATTCCATCTCCGGCCATGGCGACTTTTTTGCCGCCATGCTGGAGTTCTTTTATTTTTTCAGCCTTTTCTTGGGGCAGGACGTCGGCGATGACGTCGTTGATTCCAGCTTGGTTGGCGATATGACGCGCGGCTAGGCGGTTGTCTCCGGTCAACATGACAGTTTTTATTCCTTGCTTCTGGATGCGAGAGATCGCTTCCTTTGCCTCCGGTTTCAAGATGTCGCTCAAAGCGATGAGTCCGACCGCCTCGTCGTCTACCTCGATGATAACTACGGTTTTGCCTTGTTTTTGTAATTTAAGGAGCTCTCCCGAGCGGTCTTTTTCCGCGGGCTTGTGGATATAAATATCTTTCTGGTCGATTGTCGTTTTTATCCCCACGCCTTCCAGGGAACGAAAGTCCGAGCTCGCGGCCAAGGAGATTTCGTGTTTCGAGGCTTCTTCAACGATGGCTTGGGCTAATGGATGCTCGGACATTTTTTCCGCGCTGCCGGCGAATTTTAAGATGTCGTTTTTGGTGAATGATTTATTTATAGCCACCACATCCGTCACTTCGGGTCTGCCCTTGGTGATGGTTCCGGTCTTATCGAATACGATCGTGTTTATTTTGCTTAATTTTTCCAAACTCTCGGCGTTCTTAATAAGAATCCCATATTCCGCGCCTTTGCCGACGCCGACGATGATCGCTGTCGGTGTGGCCAAACCTAAGGCGCACGGGCAGGCGATGACCAAGACTCCGACGAAAGACAAGATTGCGTATGACAACGCTGTGGAAAATCCGAGGGCAGAAACGCCCAACGTTAACCAAAGTGCCAAAGCGCCGATGGCTATAGCCAAAACGACCGGAACGAAAATGCCGGAGATCATATCGGCCAGGGTTTGAATCGGAGCCTTCGACCCCTGGGCTTCTTCAACCATCTTGATGATTTGGGCGAGCATCGTGTCTTTGCCGATTTTTGTCGCCTCGAATCTAAAGCTGCCCTGTTTGTTAATGGTCGCTCCGACTACTGGATCGCCGACCGTTTTGTCGACTGGGATCGGTTCTCCCGTTATCATCGATTCGTCAACTGAAGTTCTCCCGTCTATAATTTTTCCGTCAACTGGGATTTTTTCTCCGGGTTTGACGATAACGATGTCGCCAACGACCACTTCACCGATAGGCAGCCTTATTTCTTTTCCTTCGCGCATGACCAATGCGGTTTTCGCCTGGAGGCCGAGCAACTTTTCAATGGCTTCTCCGGTTTTCAGCTTGGACCGCGCTTCGAGATATTTCCCCAAGCTGACAAAACCTATAACGATGATTACCACATCGAAATAAGTCGTTTCCGGAAGGTTGAGTAGGGTTTTTAATTGGGGGAAAAGGACAATGGTTGTGCTGTAGATATAGGCCGTGAGCGTGCCGATGCCGATAAGCGTATCCATATTGGCCGCCCGGTATTTAATGAATCTGACCACACCTTGGAGAAACGGCTTACCGATCCAAAATAGCACGATCGAGGAGACGACGAGCAAAACGACGTTCAAAACGTCCATCGGAATCGGGATCGCTGGCATGAATTTAAAAAAGCGTGCGGCGATATCCCATGCCATATAAAGAAAAACAGCAACAGCGATCGGAAGAACAAACCTGATCTTATCCCTTTGCGCCAGGAGTTCTTGCTCTTTCTGTCTTTTGGCTGTATCGCCGGTGCGTTGGTCGCGGCTCCCGCGTTCCGCTTCGGTTTCTTGCGGGGACAGGGTATAGCCAAGTTTTACTATCTCTTCGTTCATTTTTTCAATCGAGATCTTCCGAGGATCATACTCGATTTGGATCTTCTCGGAGGCAAAATTGACGTTTACTTTTTCCACGCCCTCCAATTTTTCCAGTTTGTCGGTGATGATGCTGGCACAGCTGGCGCAGTGCATGCCGCTGACCGCGAAATTTTGTTTTATCATAGAAGTTTTAATCGGTTACTTTTAATATTCCTCTCGGCACGCCCATCGCACAGGTGATTTGGTAGTTGCCCGCGTTTTCCGGGGTGAATCTCATTATTAAGGTTTGACCTTTCTTTAAAACCAAGGGTTGGTACCACAGACCGGGGATCATGATGGTACTCATGCATCCGTAGCCGTTGTCGCGAACGTTGACTTCGAATTGTACGGGCTGGCCGGCTTTTACGCTGAAGGAATTGGGCTGTATGTCGGATCCGTCCGTGTAAACAGCTTTTATTATTTGGGTGTTTGCGGTCGACATTTCGTTTCTCGGCTGGTCGTCACTTATCTGGTTTTCCGAATTGCGTTTTTCAGAAATAAAGCGGCTGATACCGAACTGAAAGTTGATGTTGTAGGCGACGAAAAAGATTATAAGGATGCCGGCGACTTTCAAGAATTTTTCTGATAGATTGTGATTGCTCAAAAATCTGGCACTCGAAAAACCTATCGCTAAGAGGGGGACCATCGTTCCCAGCACGAAAAACAGCATCATCAATAGGCCGCGGACAGGATTTCCCGACAAGATCGCTAATCCCTCGGCGGCGACGGTAAATCCACATGGGAGCAGGAACGTCAAAAACCCGACAACGAATGGTTCGGCCGCGTTGGATCGTCGGTCTTTTATCAGGCGGCTGGAAAGGCCCTTGGGCAGAGTGAATCTGAATCTATTGAACGATTTGACGCCGAGCATCTGCAGAGCGATGACCAGCATGACTCCGGAAACCAATAGGATTAAGGCAGAGGTTATTGTTGGGGATATTTTGAATTTTTCCCCCAGAAAACCGAGCGCAAAACCGAGCAGGGAGAAGGAAACAATCCGTCCGAAATTGAACAAAAAATGGGGCTTGCCCTTTTCCGCCAACTCGCCGTTTTTGCTGTAATCCTCGACCCATTGTTTGGAAAGGGAAAGGACGAGCCCTCCGATCAGGGCAGCGCAGCTGGATATGCCGGCGATAAGCCCGAAAACAAAGAAGGCTGGCAGGGAACTCTCCGAAGAAAGGTTGATGAGCGAAGACAGACCCAGTCTCGTGATGATGAGAAAGGCGGCTATTGCTATCGCCGCGCCGGCTAACGTCTTCCAGATTCCGCCGCCTTTTTTTTCTTTGAAAGCCTGATCGGAAAATGAATAACCGCTATTTTTCAGTTTTTCGTTTAAATACCCGACGCTGGGTTTTTCCCGCTCATATTCGATATTCGCCGATCCTCGCGCCAAGGAGACGTCGGCAAAAGTTACACCGGGGATCGCCAATAATTCTTTCTCGATGAGCACTTCGCAAGAAGCGCAGTGCATGCCTTTCACGTAGTAGGTGTGCTTCGCCATTTTAACGGTTAAATATTTTACTGACGGCCAGGATCTCCTTAGTCATCTCAGCTTTTCGCTTTTCGTTTTTGGTGGCCATGGCGTTCTTGAAACAGCTGTTTATATGGCCCTCCATCAGCATCTGGTGAGCCGACCGCAACAGACCGATGACGGCGAGGTTTTGCTGCATTATATCTATGCAATAATTGTCTTTTTCGACCATTTCGATGATCTTGGCCAAGTGGCTTTGAGCCTTCTTGAAGTTGATCAAGGTCTTTTCTTTGCTGGCGTTCATGTTTTTTAAAATTTGGTTTGTTTTATCGCGACCTATACCATAGGTATAGGTGTATTATAGGCTCCACGGCAGAGTTGTCAACGGGGGATCATCAAAATAATTATCGGTATGAAAAACCGCCTTTCCGGCGGATTTTTCAAACAGGCCTTACGCGTTGTCGCGGCTGGTTTTGATGTTTTACGGCGTAGGCTGGGGCTGGTTTCCGGATTGATCGGCGGATTCGGCTTCTTCTTTCGCCCGGGCTTCCATTTCTCTGCGCTGATTAAGCCAGGCGTCGTAATCAGCTTGGGTTTTCTGGCCAGTGGAAATATCGAATTGCCAGCATTCTTCTATATTGGCGTCTTGCGAGCAAAAATTTTTAAGGCAATTCATGACCGCGGTTTGGTCGAACACAGTAACGCCGCAATGTTGTCCGGTAAACTGCAGGACCGTGTTTTCCCGGTCAACTTCGGCTTGGGTCATTTCTCCTTGAGATACCAGCATCCGTCGGCATTTCTTGAAAATTTCCGGACTGGAATTGCAGTAACGTTCGACGGCCGACCGGTCGGTCGAGCCGGCGGTGATGACTATTTCAGCCGTTTCCTGGGAGATCAGGCCGCGACTCGCTCCGAAACTTACGCATTCGCGGAAATTTTCCTCCTTCTGGCAATACTGGTCGCATTCACTTTTGCCCGAACAGTTGCCGGGCCCGTGAAAACCGGTTTTCCGGACGGTTTCGGCTTCCGTCGCGCTCATCATTCCTGTTTTCACCGCAAAATCCACGCATTCCTCCAAGTGCGATTCGTCGTCGCAATAGGTCCGGCAGGCGTCCAGTTTGCAACCGCCGGGCCCTTTGCCGCCGGTCTGTCTCATAATTTTATAATCTTCTTCGCTGACTTCGCCGAGCTTATATCCCAATTCGACGCATTTCATCAGGTTTTCGTCCTGGCTGCAGATTTTCTGGCAGGATGTTTTGCTGTTGCAGCCTAGCTCCTGAATATAGGGTGAGGCTATCCGGGCTTGCCGCAGTTCTTCCGGATCCATCAGATTGTTGGCTTCGGCATAGTCAAGGCATTCGTCCAGATGAGAAAAGTCGTCGCAATAGATCTTGCAGGATTGTTCGTCTCGGCAGTTTCCCAGTTCCACGATTGGATAATCGGCGGCCGTCGCCCGCGAACCCGGAAAAAAGGCGATAGAGGCAAGAGTTAATAATGAAACAGCGATTATTTTGATCATTTTGTCTATTTTTCAAACGGATTTAATTTTAAGCCGCCGAAGGCGTCGGGTATCTCGAGAGGGACCGGATTGGACCACTGGACATCCGAAAAATAGCCGCCCTTCTCTTTTCTAATCTTTTGTATCAGTCCGGCCGCGATCAAGGCCGAAATAATCAACAGAACAACAAGCCCGACCTTAATTTGATTTTTTTCATTTTGATGAAATTTTACCAAAAATCTGACGGGTTGGGAATAAAATTAATAGACAGATCCGAGGCTTGAGGAAGTTTTTCGGGTTAAAATGACTGCGTAAAGGACTGTAACATCGTTCAAGAACAGTATATTGGAGAGTATTTTACGAAAATTGGTTTGTGGAAATTGCGGATCGGGGATATCAGCGCAGGAGAAATATAAAAAGCTCAAAGATGGATCAACGACTAAATATATCTACTACCTCTCGGAATGATGCTATATATTTTATTTATCCATTATTGAATTTGAAGAGGCTAAATAATACTAGTCAGCTCATCAATATTTAATGATGTGATTGCCAGAATTTTCCCCAAAAATTTTTCTTATTACTAACTACGCCACCATTATTTACTTCTTTTTGAGACCATTTCGGCGCCCATCGTACTTGGCTATTTCGGATCCAATAATGCGATTGACAAGGGAAACTCCAATTACCAATCGAAGGGTTAAGAGAAATTGTTTCTCCATCAAATATTAATTTCCATCCTGTCGGTGTAAATGGGGTCACTACCTCGTCGCCACACCCGCAAACACATTTGTGAATGGCTGTGGCAAAATCCATAGAGATATAGATGACTCCGTCTTTGAGTTGATCGTGACTGGGAATGGTTGTAACGAACTTATGCGATAGTGTCATCGTTAATGATTTTGTTCACGCTAATCGTATAGCTTGTATTGTATTCTTTTTCCGAGTCATGGTAAAAACCAAATAACTTTTTCCACTTAATCACGGCCAAGGCCGCGTTCATGGCGTTAAGCTCGGCGATCTGGATGTTGGAAACGTATTCGTTATCCACGGCATCAGCAAAAGAAATACTTTTGCCAACATGATCATTTTTAACCGAAGTTACCGTGGTTACCCTTAATGATCCGGTAAGTGAGTTATTTACTGCGTGAATTCCCATACCGACGTCAATAAAGGGTATATTCTTTGCTAACAGCCCGGAGATTATCGGTTCTTTAGCTTCGCTCTTGTCGATACAAAGGAACACGAAGCTCATTCCCGAAAGCTTATCAAAATTTTCGGCTGTAACATAGTGATCATGGGCGGTTATGCCTTTATGCATGTTCGAATACACCTCGGCTAAGTAGTGAACTTTTTTCGGTGATTGACGTAGCTTCTCCTTGGAAGCGGCTCCCGGCATACGGAAAGCGTTATGCGAAAAGAAATCATCCTCATCAAACAGATGAATTTCCTGTACGGGTGTTTTGGATACGAAATCAAGCACGTAAGAACCGGTGCCGCCGGTACCTATGATCGCAATCTTTAGTCCCTTGAGCTTTTCGGAAATTAAGTCGATTTCAGCTCGGCTCGAATTGGTATCGGTATAGTGGAATACCGAATCAGGCTCGTCCGACTCGATCACGGCAAAGGTTTGGGCAGTAGCTGAAGGGTCGATCATTTCCGCTTGACCCGACAGAATTCGGACGTACGTCGTGACTTTTTCGTAATAATCCGCATAGCGACCGGAAGACGGCCTAGCCGAAAAGGTGTGATTAATTATTACGCCATCGGCTAGTTTTTGGGTATCGCTCGCATTTTTTATTCCGAGCATCATGCTACCATCGCTATTACATGGGTGATCACCGACAAAATAAATGACGTGATTTTGGGGTTGGACGGTTCTATCGTCGGCCAGGTCGAGCTTGGATACAAGGGTGCCGTACGCTACTTGCTTGTTGGCGTTGACGTACGGCACTTGATGGACTAGTAGAAAGCCGCCCTTGATGTCGATGACGTACCCAAGGTCGCGGAGCTTCTTTAAATCCTTGTTATTAGGATTGACCAGTTTGTGTGACATCGAAGATCATCCCATTTTTTATTTTTACACTTTCGCCCTTATGTAGGGAACCCTCTTTGTGGGAATCCGGACCCTTAAAGTACTTGACTGTGTAGATGACCTTCGGATCGTCGATGTAACTGCCGAAAGCCAAAGTCACCACCTCTTGAAAGGAGATGTCATCTTTCTTGTCCCATTCGTGGGGGCGAGTGTTAACATAAATTGTGACCTGCTTGGGCTTTGCTTCGTTGTGATTGTCCATTTTTATTTTTTGGTTTATTATTGTGGGAGTACGCGACAACGGCTCTCGTGTTAATTCTAGCGGAGGCGGTGCGAAACGAACGCCAATGCTCCGAGGGCGAGGAATGCTGGCCATGCGGCCAACGAATATTCCCCAGAGCATTACCACGGCCATCCAGGCGCCCTGAATAACAGCCTGCCCGAACAGGTGCCCGATCTGCGCCGCGAAATCTGTATTGTTCATTTGATTTTCGATATGTGCCTTTCGGCGGTTTATTATTCTGGCTTTAGAGGTACGCCTTTGGTATTCAGCCCTCATGGCCTACTTGTATTTTAGAACCAGTCGTTATACCTTTACAAGGTAACAGAAAGTTACTGATGTTATTAATAATAACGGCTATGGTATGTTAAATAACATTAGTTACGAATAATTACTCGTTTTCCCCATGACATCCAGAGCTCAAACGAATACAATTAAAACAAGCATCAGAGCCGAGGATCCCGACGATGGGATCAAGTCGGCAGTCGCAAAGCGAATTAAGGAGATGCGCGGAGGGCTTGGCCTTACCGCATCCCAAGTCGCAAAGAAATTGAAAATTTCCCGTGAAGCATTTACACATATTGAAACCGGGCGTAATGGTATATCGGCCGTTTCGTTATGGAAGTTAGCAGCCCTATTCCACTGTGATATCCAAGATTTTTTCCCAAAGGTTCCAGACGGCTTCCAACTAACCAAGGTCGATATAAAAAAAGTTGCCCAAGAAGATGAAAAGGCGGTCGAATGGGCGAAGAAGCTTTTCGCCGATAAATAAAAATGATTTTAGAAAATATTGAATCCCGCGCTGAAAAGATTCTTACAGAGTATCGTGTGGAATCAGTTCCGGTTCCCGTCGAAAAAATTTTAGAAAAATTTAATATCCAGATTGCGAAGGCTCCTAGTAAGGATTTTTCAGGGATGCTTATTCGCAAAAGCGATGGAGCAATGGTGGGAATAAATAGTAGTGAGCCAAAAACTCGCCAGCGTTTTTCGCTTGGTCATGAATTGGGACATTTCTTACTTCATGAAAGCAAGGATACTTTTGTTGACCACAGAGATACGAACTCGACAGTACGCACTCCACGCGAACAAGAGGCTGATATGTTTGCCGCCGCGTTATTGATGCCCCGGAACTTACTCAAGAAAGATATCAAGGAAATTCCCGGAGGAACTTTCACTGAAGAAAAGGTAAGACTACTTGCAGAAAAATACGGCGTTAGCGAACCAGCGATGAAATTTAGAATTCTTAATCTTTTTCATTGGTTAATGAAATAATTTCAGTAGCGGTTCGTGTGCTCCTCCACGGTAAAAACCGCCCTTGCAGTTTTTCCCGACCCCTTTTCGGTTCGAATTCAGTTGCAATCAATAATATAAAATAACCCGCCGTTACAGGCAGATTATTTTATATGCTGCCGGACCTGGAATCTCACTGCTCATCAGCGCCATCGCTTAATAATTAGATTATATTACATAAATATATCGTAAGCGATTGTCGGGCTCCGCTATAAAACCACTCGGTTTTAATAATCCGGACCTGGGATTTTACATCGTCGCTTCAAAACATTGCCGGACCGGAATCGAACATCGTCGCTCCGTCTTCGCTTCGCTGCACATAGCTCCTCTTTCAAACCACTCGGTTTGAATAATTCCTCCACGAAAAACAATCAAGTTTTTCGACCTTTTCCTATACTCAGCCAGCGTCCGAGACAGCAAACTAAATACCGCCACGAGGGCGGTTTTAGTTTGCTGCCGGACCTGGATTCGAACCAAGATACCATGCTCCAGAGGCATGTGTCCTACCATTAGACGATCCGGCAAAATTATCAACCGCTTTAATTTACCAAAAAAATCCAAGAAAATAAAGCCTGCCGGCGCCGAGGCGCCGGCTCGGGTTCGTTCTTTTGAAACGGGGTTTTCCCATACACAGCGGGGAGATGTTCTGCCGGCAAACTTTCATATAGAATCAGTTAAAGGTCACTAAATTAAATTTTACCGCATGAAAAAAGATTTGGTACCGCAAGCTTTTAAATTTAAGAAAGATCTGAAGGGGATTTCTTTAAAAGCCCTGAAAGAGCATTATAAGCTTTACGAAGGATACGTCCGTAAGACCGTTGAGATCCGGAGCGACATCATGGAGGTGGAGCTCAAGGAGGCGAACGCCACCTACAGCCGCGTGGGGGAAGCGAAAAGAGAGGAAACGTACGCCGTAAACGCCATGAAGCTCCACGAATTTTACTTCGACGAACTGGGAGGGAACGGCGTGCCGGCCGGAAAGATCGTTTCCCAAATCGAGTCAGACTTCGGCTCGTTCGATTATTGGCGGAACGACTTCGTGGCCACTGGCATGTCGGCGCGGGGTTGGGCCGTCCTCGCTTTCGATTTAGGGGAGAAGAAGCTTCGGAATTACGGAATGGACAGCCACAACCTCGGGCCGGTTTGGGACTCGCGGCCGATATTGATCCTCGACGTCTACGAGCACGCTTACTTCATGGATTACGGAACCAATCGCAAAGCCTACATCGAAGCCTATCTCAATAATTTGAATTGGGAAAAAATCGACACTCTGTGGTCGGCTTACGAATTTTAACTCATTCTCTAAATCACGGATTCTCTCCGTGATTTTTTTGTCGACCACATTCAATTGAAAATCTTTCCATAAAGAATACAATTTATACCTATGGAAGCCCACGAGTTCGATTTGAATGATTTTGAAAAAAAATTAAGCATTGTCGACGGAGCCGGAATCGTTTTACAGGAATTCCTTTCGATTCTTGACGGCAAAAAACCAGCTATGGTTTTTGGGTTAGGCGATGAATCATTTAAAGAAAAAATCGAAACCGCTTTCCCCGGCATTTATATTCGTTTCAGCAAGAATCAGCCTTTCCTTCCCAGGTTAATCTGCGGAGTCGCCCTGGATGAAAATAAAGCGGCGGAAGCGGCGGAATACCTATCCATGAACCCAGACGATCAAGGCGTCGTTTTGGGATATCCTAAATGTTGCGTAACATCTCACATGCGGTTCGTCATCGAAAGTCAAGCTTTAAACGCGCCTCTTGTAACTTATAATTCTTTTAAAAACAGTCAGAGCTTAAACTATCTGACCAATAATATTTTCAATTTTTACAGCCGAATCGGTTATCAGGAAAAAAATATGTTGGATTATGCCCGTTACGGCGAGTCAAATATCAATCTTCCCATTAACACTATTAATTTCCAATATATCTCTCATATTCCTTGTCGCTATGATTGCGAGGCGAGCGTCGCCTGGGGAAAAATAACCGAAGGTCTTATGAAAAAATATACTCCAAATGTCGAAGCTATTATTAAAAATACTCTGGCGCGACCGATTCTCTTCGTTGATCTTTTTGAATGGATTGTTTTCGACGGAAAAGTTTCCGACGGCGTTCTATCTTATAACGGCATTTTGCCTCCGAAAGCTTTCCCTGATGAGGGCTTAATGAAAGCTGTTTTGGAAGGTAATCGGCTGAAAGTCGACGATCAAAGAATCGAAGTATTTAACGATGATCGTCTTATTATCAGTATTCCCAAAAAAGACGAGCGGAACGGTTTTTTGATGGATTTTTCAGTTAAAGAATAAATCAACCTGATTGGAAGACGATCAACAAGCGTTTCAAGGAAGCGGCCGGGTAGCACATAGGCAAAGTTGCTTTTGAGAAATCAGTTCGCTTTTCTATAGATAGTTTCGACTTCTTTCGCGGTCAGGCCGCGGTTATAGATACGGAGATCGTCCAGCCAGCCGGTGGTATATCCGGACGCGCTGTTGTTCCCTATATAAATGGAATTGTTTTGAACCCGGACGTCGACCGTCTGATTGACGGTCGCTTTGAGTACTCCGTCGAGATAGGCGTAAAGTTTGCTTCCGTCGAACGTGTAGAGATAATGATGCCAGATCCCGGTCGATGGGCGCGGACTGATGTTTACGTTATTCACGCCCGAGCTCGAACAAATACTGAGGGAGACGTAGTTGGCCGTGTAGTGGTTGAACAGGGTGAAAGGATTGTAGATGTTGCTGCACCAACCTCCGCCCGGACCTTTTTCGATGATCATGGCGTGGATGCTCTGCCAAGCGTCGGTTTTGTACCAAAAAGAGATTGTCCCTTCGTGGGTCAGATTAAGGCTCGGATCGCTGAAGATTTCCGCCCAATCGTCTACGCCGTCGAAGGAAAGACATTCGTCGACGCTGCAGGAGGCGGGAGTGGTCCAGGAAGCGCCGTGGATCGTAGCATCATTCCCGTTTCCCGAATAATCGTAGGCCGTCGTTCCCGAGCCTTCGTCAAAGCTCCAATACCCGACAAGTCCGAGGTCTCTTGTTTGGGGAGTGAGACCGATATGGGTGCCGAGTTCGAGTACTCCTGGAAGAAAACCTTTGTG
>JAMCQZ010000004.1 GCA_023380305.1 Patescibacteria group bacterium | reverse complement strand
GAAAAGGTTTACACTCCCATGGGGGGGGGCTGTCCCGGCGCCGACCATTGAGCCTGGATCCGAAGAGATTACCGTTTATGTGACTGTCAAATATGAAATCAAATAAGAAAAGCAGGGAGATCTTCAATAAAATAGTCATAATTTTCATCGTCATCGCTTTCCTCATTCCGCTCGCGTTCAGGTGATGAAAGCCCTTGACTTTCGGGCAAAAACGGAGTATCATATCCGTAGCGAGTGCATAGGCTTTATGCCGGTGCGCCCCAAAGACTATTTGGTCCCGCCCTTTATTACTTGGGCGGGATTTTTGTTATCTGAAAAGGATTCTTTATCCGGGCTTTTTGGATTATAATTAATTTATGATCGCCATTTTGCGGATCAATCTGGATATCGAACCGGACGAATTTCCAAATTCGTTGCGGCTTCGTCTGGCTATCACGGAAATCAACCGGCTCCTCAAACATTACGAAAAGATCGTTATTTTGAGCCACCGCGGCCGGCCGAACGGACGGGATAAAAGAATGAGCCTCCTCCCCGCAAAAAAATTCCTGGAAGCGAAGCTTAAAAAGACCATCGTGTTTTTCGACGGATTCAATTTTTCCGAACTCCGTAGTGCTGTTCGTTCTTCAAAAGAAAGGATCTTCATGCTCGAGAATTTAAGATTCTTAAAAGGTGAATGCGCGAACGATTCGGGGCTCGCGAAATCCCTGGCTTCGCTCGGAGATGTCTTTATAAACGACGACTTCGCTTCGAGCCACCGAAAAAACGCCTCGATTTCCGGAATCGCGAAGTTTGCCAAACGATCGATCCTCGGCGAAATCGTGAAATCGGAAATAAAACATCTCGACACGGCCCGCGGCAATCCCCGGAAACCGCTCGCGATTATCGTCGGCGGAGCCAAGATCTCGGACAAGCTCGGCGTTATCAAAAGGCTCATCGGACGGGCGGAATACGTCTTGACCGGCGGCGGGGCGGCAAACACTTTTTTGAAGGCTTCGGGTATTCCGACGAACGGCTCGCTTGTGGAAGAAGACATGGTTTCCGAGGCAAAAAAACTCTTGAAATCGGGCAAAATCGTGGTCCCGGCCGATTACCGCCGACAGCGCGGCGATATTTTGGATATCGGCCCGGAAACGGAAAAGATCTACAGCGACATCATTATAAAAGCCAAGACAATCATCTGGGCCGGACCGCTCGGATACATCGAAAAACCGGAATTCGCCAAAGGCTCGGCCGCTATTTTGAAAGCAATAACCAAAAGCAAAGCCCGAGCGATCATCGGCGGAGGTGAAACCACGGCCTTCGCCCTGAAAAAAAAGTTTAAGAAGCAAAACGGTTTTCTTTCGACCGGCGGAGGAGCCATGCTCGAATACCTGGCCGGCAACAAGATGCCGGGGATTGAAATCGCGGACAAAAAATAAAAAATATGGCCGACAAAAATAAAATAGTGGTTTTGTATCACAAGGGCTGCAGCGACGGGTTCGCCGGCGCCTGGATTATGTGGCGCAAGTTCAAAGACAGAGCCATTTATTGGCCTATGGAATACCAGGTGCCTCCTCCGGCGGTTTTGAAATCCGCGAGGAAAGTCTACATGATAGATTTCGGTTTTCCGGCCGAAACGATGAAAGGCCTGGCGATCCGTTATGACATCACCGCCATTGATCATCATGAAAGCCAGAAACAAGCCGTTAAGTTCGCCCAGGAGTCGGTTTTCGACCTTAATCATTCGGGCGGCGTGCTCGCTTGGAAATACATGAATCCCGGCAAACCGACGCCGGCCCTTTTGAAAAGAATCGAGGACATCGATCTTTGGAAATTTAAAATCAAAGATACCCGGAAGACCATGGCCTGGCTCGAATCCCACGAACAGGATTTTAAGCTTTGGGACAAATTCATCAAGGATTTTGAAAATCCGGAAAAACGATTGGCCTTTATCAAGGAAGGCAGCGCCATTCTCCGCTATCAGGAACAACTGGTGAAAGAGCTGTCCGATTCGGCCGTGGAAGCTGTTTTTGAAGGAAGGAAGGCTCTCGTCGTCAATTCGCCGGTGCTCGCTTCGCAGATCGGAAACAGACTTGCTTCGAAAGAAGGCAAGGTGGCCATTATCTGGTCGAACAAAAATAAAAAAATCTTCGTTTCCCTACGGTCGGTCGGCCAGACGGACGTGGCCGAGCTCGCCAAGCGTTACGGCGGAGGAGGACATAAGCACGCCGCCGGATTCGGAATCAAAGCAACAAACAACCAATTTCCATGGAAAACAAACTAATCATCAATTGCGACGGAGGAAGCAGGGGCAATCCCGGACCGGCCGCCATCGGCGCCGTTGTCGGACTCAAGGAATACGCCGAGAAGATCGGCACGGCCACGAACAACATGGCTGAATACAGCGCCCTGATTTTCGCTTTGAAGAAAGCCAAACAGATTTTGGGCAAAGCCAAAGCCAAAACAACCAGCCTCGAAGTGAGGATGGATAGCGAGCTCATCTACAAACAGCTCATCGGGGAATACAAAATCATGAATCCCGATCTTCAGCCGCTCTTTATCGAAGTCTGGAACCTGAAGCAAGATTTCAAGAAAGTGGACTTTTTCCACATACCGAGAGAACAGAACAAGCGGGCGGATTATCTCGTCAATCTGGCTTTGGACAGCAAATAACCTGTTCCGCGAGAGTGATTTTCGGTTGACCAAAACCCCGATTTGTGCTATATTATTATCGGCGATCCTGACGATTGCGTTCCAAAACTTCGGTTTCGGAATGAGGAAAGTCCGGACTCTCTTTCAATTGCCTCAGAAATTTGTTCTGATCGCAGTCGAAAAACACAGCGGTTAAAAGCCGCCGTCCGCCGATGAGGCGGACAGAGGTGCGAGCAGTGACGTCCTGAGCCGAAAGGCGAAGGAAGACCCGATCCCAAGCTCGATGGTCTAATTCCGCGATAGGGATAAAAACGCGGAAGTGAAACGGCTAAATCCTTGTGGAGTGCAAGACCGAGTCCGCCGATGAGGCGGAAGAGTCGCTTGAGCCCGAGAGCAATCAAGCCACGAATTATCAAGAATTCGTGGCCACGTGATGAATTTATTCATCTGCGTGAGGCCTAGATAAATAATCGTCACCCCGAGCTTGTCAAATGGGCCGCTCCAAATTTTTTTTGGAGTTGCCCATGAGCTTGCCGAAGGGTACAGAATCCGGCTTACGGATCGCCGAATCCCGCCCGAGCAATCGGGCGGGATTTTTGTTGACCGCCGAGGTTTTTTATGCCTAAAATGACGAGCTTATCAAAGCATTTCGGACATTCCAATCACAAAATAGAGAGGAGGGCCGTCGAGTGAAAACCATAGAATTCGACGAGGAGCGGGCCAAAACAATCTTCGGCCTGCTCACGGATTTCTGGCACATGGCGCGACCGCTCATCAAGCTGCCGCAAGACCGGTTACCGCTCCTGAAAGACGCGAGCCCCGAAGAACTGGCGAATTATCTTTTTTTTCTCGCCATTTTCCAGCGGGGCGGAGTCATTAGCGACACGCCTTCGGACGCCGTCCATCGGATCTACGCCACGCGACCGGACCTCTTCGATCCTTTCCGCGTCGCGCGGATGACCAAGGACGAAATCCTTCGGGCGATCGAAGTCGAGACGGTGCTGGGTTACAAGATCGAGGAGTTTGCCCAGGCCTGGATCAAAAACGCCAGGTTTCTCGTCGACAGGTTCGACGGGAACGCCCTTAACCTAGTTGACGCTCCGGATTTCGCCGAAGCCTACGGCCGGGTCCAAAAAAAGCTCTACGGAATAAGGATGAAAATTTTTTCCTTGTTCGTCATCTGGCTCCAGGAAAGGGGACTGGTTCGGAGATTCGCGGTTGTTCCGCCGCCCATCGACTTCCACGCCTTGAGGCTTCTGATTTCGACGGGTGTCGTTAAAACCGAAAACCTCGAAGAGCCGATCCCCGCGAAGATCCTCGACACCAAAACCGCCAAAGAATATCCGCAATTGGCTTTGGCGCTCGTTGGTCGGACGAACATCAACGTGAACGAGTGGGTGACGGACAGCGTGGCCCTCGGCTGCATGGAGAGAATCGAGAAGTTCGGATATACGCATCTCGACATCAATCCCGGGATGTGGACCTTCTCGAGAAACTTCTGTTCCAAAGCCAGGCAGAACACACTTTCCCGCCGTAAAAGCCGGCTGCTTGATCCGGCGGTCCTCTGGGCCGAACCCGGTCTCTGGGGCAAAACCCAGGATGCCTGCGGCGTCTGTCCCGTGTCGAAGTATTGCCGCCGGGTTTTTCCGTCCGGGCCGTATTATCGCTTCGGCAGGCTCGTGCCGATAGAACGGCTCGACCGCTTCGCGGCTGACCGGCTCATCGCGTATCCCGAAGAACCGGAAAAAGTCCGCCTCAAACTGATCGTAAAGTTCCTCACGCGGGACGGAAACGGCCACGCCGTTGCCCCGCCGCAGAGGACTGCGGTCGAGCAAATCTCTCTATTCGTCGATCCGTAAAAGCCGCTCTCTTTGGAGAACGGCTTTGTTTTTTTTCGGATTCGAAAAACAGGAGGTGCCTACCGGGCGCTAACGACCCTTGTATTCGCTTTCGTGCTGGCGCCAGGCTTTGGCGACGGCGGTTTCGGCTTTATCTAAATGCATCAGAATGGCGTCGCGGATGGCGGCGGAATGCACCCTTTCTTTGTCGCTTAAAAACTCCATGACTTCGGAAACCGTATCGTCCACCACTTCCTTCAATTTTTCACCCATCAATCCGGCTTCCTCGGCCGCCCCCTTGATGGCTTTGCGCAATTTATCTTTATCAAACTTTTCAGTCCCGCCGTGCCTTTTAACAACTTCTTTAGTCATTGCTAAAAATATTTTTGCGACCTTTGGCAACGGTAAGATCGGTTTTGCCTTGGTATCAGTATAACACAATCGGTTGACGAAACTCCGTAAAAATAGCAATTTTCGGCCTATCTGAAAAAATCTTGATAGCGGTTTGACCGCCTCGAAAGAGGCCTTCTTATTGAAAAAATCGCTCGAAAAGGGGATAATAAGCCTATATTGCCGGATCGTCTAACGGTAGGACAGCGGCCTTTGAAGCCGTGAATCTTGGTTCGATTCCAGGTCCGGCAGCCCTTCGACGCGCCCTCGATGCGTTTCGGGCTTGCTCAGGGCAAGCACGAGCGCGGAAAAGGGTGGTGAGTTTTATCGAACTACAAAAACGAAGATCCGCCGTAGGCGGAATACTTTAGCGGGTTATTTTTTGATCGCGCGGATACGGCGCGCCGCTTTTTGGATGTTCCTTTGCCCTTGCCCGACTGGATAATAAGTCGGATATACGCGATATGGAGAACCGTGTATCGAGAGCAATTCGGATTTTACGCCCGAATAAAGCGAAACTGAAACCGTTTTTTTTAAGAAAATCGAGCTCACCTGATTTCCAAAAGTGATGATTTTATTTGGACGCAATATTTTAATTTCTTCATACACGAGGGGTAGATACTCGCGGAAAACCGCGTCCGGCAAGTGCCGGGCATCCGGCTGCGTGCAAGTCGCCAGATTGGTTATATATAGTTTCCGTTCAGCGACATGGTCATATAATTTTTTTGCGGAACGCTCATTCCATTCCGAAGGAACCATCGCATAATCTATAAGTTTCAAATCGGAGAGCATCCTCCAAATCTTTTCAACCCCGATCCACGGGGCGCGGAGTCCGCTCCAATCGGGTGTCGAAGAAAGATTGCGCGCCGTCGGATTCATAAACATCAATATAATATCCGGCGAAAAAACGCATCCGCAGCCATATATCGCTTCAATCCCGGCGTGTCCATACCGATTTTGCAACTCTTTCTCTTTTTTAGGTCGCGCAAGCTGGATTCGCGAATTTTTATACATAGCGTCTCGGGCGCTTCCAAACGCGCCGTTTTATTTCAGGTTCTCAATGATCGCCATTTCCAAAGGCACGATGGCGAAAGGCGAATAGCGCATCTCGCTGTAAGCGCGGATCAAGGACTTCAAAAGGCTGGTTAGTTTATCCGGGTCGGCCTCCTTGGCTTGCCTGGCCAAAGTTTCGGATTCGTCCGGCGTCAGCTCGGACTCAAACACTTCTTTCATGTCCGGGTTGAAATGGAGCACGAGCACCCGGCGAAGATAATGAATAAGATCGTGGTTTAATTCCACCAGGTTGTATCCGGACTCGTTGATGTCCGACAAAGTCTTTAACGATTTTTCTAGATCGCGCTTGATGAGTTCTTCGGCCAAGTCAGCGGTTTTTCCGAAGCCCACTTTGCCGAGCAGGCCC
Organism: Patescibacteria group bacterium; assembly: GCA_023380305.1. GTDB lineage: Bacteria > Patescibacteriota > Minisyncoccia > UBA6257 > Colwellbacteraceae > JAMCQZ01. The sequence continues at coordinate 28,319 of JAMCQZ010000004.1, read as the reverse complement.
TCGACCGCTTCCAAGTCAACCTTCTCTCCCAAAGAAATTATCTGGTCCAAAAGCGATTCCGCGTCCCTGAAACTTCCTTCGGCGGCCACGGCCACCAACTCTAAAGCATCGGGACCGATCTTCAAATTTTCTTCCTTGACAACGAGTTGGAGCTTCCCTAATATCGTTTTCACCGACAACCGGCGGAAATTGAAACGCTGGGTCCTCGAAATAATCGTTGCCGGGAGCTTCTCGTATTCGGTCGTCGCCAAGATAAACATGGCGTGTTCCGGCGGCTCTTCCAAAGTTTTCAAAAGCGCGTTAAAAGCTTCTTTCGTCAGCTGATGGACTTCGTCAATGATGAAGACTTTGTAGCGGTAGGAGGTCGGGGAGAGCTTTATGCCCTCCTTGAGGTTCCGGATTTCGTCTATGCCCCGGTTCGAAGCGGCGTCGATCTCGATGACGTCGAGCGCCCGGCCTTCGTCTATTTCCAGGCACGGCCGGCAATGGTTGCAGGGTTCGCCGAGCTCGCGGAACTTCGGGTCTTTCGCTCGGGTTTCGCAGTTCGCGATCTTCGCCAGAATTCTCGCAGCTGTGGTTTTACCCGATCCGCGGGGACCGTAGAAAAGGTAAGCGTGGCTCAATTTGTCGAGTTTGGCGGCGTTTTTCAAAACATCGGTTACCGATTCCTGACCCAGGACGTCGGCCAGGGTCTTCGGCCGGTACTTGCGATAAATGGCGAGAGACATGGTTTTATTATAGGCGAGAAAAGGGTAAAATAAAAACATTCAAAAAAGCGGCGTTTGATGAAAAAAATCCTCTTCATAATTATTCTGGGAGCCTTGATCACGGGCGCTTTTTTGTTTTTAAACACGACTTACACTTTCAGAATCGGCGCGGCCGCGGCCAACGAACCCGAAAAAACAAACGGGCTTTCGGGCATCATCGGCAAGCTCATCAATATCGGCGAAGATCAGCAGGCGACGGCCGAGATTCCGATCAGCCAGAAAAACGGCGACATCGAAAACCAGAAACCCCTCGCGGAAAAACCGACGGTCGTTAAGGCCATTTATTCAACCGCCTGGTCAGCCGGATCGACAAAGCAGGTCGACTATTTCATCAACCTCGTCAAAACCACGGAGTTAAACGCCGTCGTCGTCGACATCAAGGATTATTCCGGATACGTGGCTTACGACATCGAAGATCCGCTCATAAACCAATACAAAGCCAAGGATGTTAAAATCCCCAAAATCAACGCCCTTATCAAAAAATTCCATGATCAGGGTATTTACGTCATCGGCCGCATTGCCGTGTTCCAGGACCCGATTTTAGCCAAAAACAGGCCTGATTTGGCGGTCCAAAGCAAATCGAACGGCAAAACATGGCTTGACCGCAAGGGTCTGGCCTGGATGGACCCGGCTTCACAGGAAGTCTGGGATTACAACTTGGGGATCGCCAAGGACGCGACTTCTCGCGGATTCGACGAAATCAATTTCGACTATATCCGCTTTCCATCGGACGGCAACATCACCGACATGAATTTTCCGGTCTACGACATGGTAACCCCCAAGCACCTCACCATGAGAAAATTCTTCCAGTACGTGAGAAACACCCTTCCGGAAACAACGATCTCAGCCGACCTTTTCGGACTGGCGGCAGTCGTGAACGACGACCTCGGCATCGGCCAGATCATCGAGGACGCTTTGCCGTATTTCGACGCCGTCTGCCCCATGGCCTATCCTTCTCACTACGCCACGAACTTCTTGGGATTCAAAAATCCGGCCGATCATCCCTACGAAGTCGTCAAGGACACCATTCAAACGGCGATGACGAAACTTCACAACCTCGAATCCCAGGGTATGACAAACCAGCCCAAAATCCGGCTTTGGCTCCAGGATTTCGACATGGGAGCCACCTACGACGCAGTCAAAGTGAGGCAAGAAATCACGGCCGTCGAAGAAATCGACGCGACCGCCGGTTGGATGCTCTGGAGCCCGGAAAACAGCTACACCAAAGCTGCCTTGCTGCCGGCGACGGAATAACCAAAAAACATGTTGGACCAAAGAAAACTTGTTTGGACAACTCACGCCACCATGAAAATGCGTTTTTACGGCCTTTCCGAATACCGCGTGAAACGCGTCATCAATTATCCGAAGCGGACCGAAAAGGGGATTGCCGAAGGGACGATCGCCGTCATGCAGCCATCGGGAAGCGCGAAGCACCCCTATGAAATATGGGCGATGATCAAAGACGAAATCCGTTCTGGAAATCGGATCTGCAAAATCATTTCCGCCTGGAAATATCCCGGCGTTACCCGTCCCGGAGAACCGCTTCCGAAAGAAATCATCGCCGAAATGAAAGAGGCCGGATTTTAGGCGCGGCCTTGGTCGGCCGCAGAATCCGGGGTTATAATTCATAAAATGCCTTTTGAAATCAGCACCGAAAGGTTTTCCGGTCCGCTTCAAAAACTTCTGGAGCTTATCGAGGAACGAAAACTGGAAATCACCGAACTGAGCCTTGCGAAAATAACCGGCGAGTTTTTGGACTACGTTTCGAAAATCGGGGATGCCGAACCGAAAGCCCTGGCCGATTTTGTCGCCGTGGCTTCGAAATTGCTCCTCATCAAATCCAAAAGCCTGATTCCGGATTTGGAACTCACGGCCGAAGAGGAGGAAAGCATCGCCGACCTCGAGGCGCGGCTCAAGCTTTACAAGGAATTCAAGTCGGCCGAAAAAAATATCCGGCTGCTCTGGGGGTCGGATCGGCGATCTTTTAGCCGGGATTTTGCCGCCGGCGCTTCGCGGCCGACGTTCTTCTATCCGCCGAAGAATTTTTCAACCGATCTTATGGTCAAAGCTTTCGCCGGGCTTTATAATATATTCGCGGCCAATCAGAAGCAGTATGTCGAACACAAGGTAATCGATTTTGAAAAATATGTGGCGGACCTCATCGGCCGGATCAAGGGAGCCACTTTCAGATTCAAGGAACTAAGCAAAGACAAGGAACGCCAGGAAATCATCATTCTTTTTCTGGCCTTGCTGCATTTGTTGAAGGACAACACCATCCGAATCGAACAGGGAGGACAGTTCGAGGAAATAATCATTTCACCGCATGCCTGAAAACAACAAGGAACTGGAAGCGAAAATCGAAGCCGTGCTTTTCATCTACGGCGAACCCGTAAAAATATCGGCCCTCGCCAAGATGGTCGGAACGGATGAATCGCAAATCAAAGAAGCTGTCGGCCGGCTGAAAGCCCGCCTCGAATCCGAGGAGTCGGGCCTTTTTATCGTCGAATCGGACGAACGGATACAACTTGCGACCAAGCCAGTTTTTGGAAAAATCATCGAGGAAATCGTCAAGGCCGAAATCAAGGAGGATCTCACCCCGGCAGCGCAGGAAACCCTGTCCATCATCGCTTATCTCGGCCCGATCAGCCGACCGGACATCGATTATGTCAGAGGAGTCAACTCGAGTTTTATTTTAAGAAGCCTGCTGGTGCGTGGCCTCGTCGAAAGGAATCCGAGCGCCAGAAAACTTTCCTCGTTCGATTACAAACTATCCTTCGACGCTTTGAAACAACTCGGTGTTTCCAAAGAATCGGAACTGCCGGAATACGGCCACTACCGGGAAATCGCCAAGCTTTTCGCCGAAAACGAAACCCAAGAAAAATCCCAAACAGAATGAATCCGGAAATCAGACCCCGTCTTTTAATACTGCTTATCGCGACCATCAGCCTCGTCGCCTTGAACCAACGGCTTCTTGCCGGCAAAACGACTCCCATAAACAACGAAAGCCTTCCAGGAAACGTTTCCTCCGGATACGCCGAAGCCAAAGACCCGGCCGAATTGCCGCAAGCGCTCGTTTTAAACGAGAAGCTGAATGCGGTCGCCGCCGAGGTCGTCGATCTCCAAACGAAGAAGAACATTTTGAATTACAACGGCGGACAGAACTGGCCGGCGGCGTCCCTGACCAAGCTCATGTCGGCCGTCATCGTCGATGAATCCTTTGACCCGGCGGAAGAGATCAGAATTCCGGAATCCGGCCCGACCGACGACGTCATTCTTCCCAAAGAGGTTTACACCGCGGGCGATCTTTTAAACATCATGATGAAAGCTTCCTCGAACAAGGCGGCTTACACGTTCGCCAGCCATCTTCCCGAAAACCAGTTCGTCGACAAAATGAACCGGAAAGCGGCGGAGCTCGGCATGGCCGACACGCATTTTGCCGACTCGTCGGGACTTTCGGAATCGAGCCGGACTTCTGGCGACGATCTCGTAAAATTAGTACAATATATTTGGGAAAATCACCGACGCGCCCTTTCGATAAATAAAAATCCCAAGGGAACGATCACCGAAATCAAAAGCGGAAAAACCAAGGAATTTTCGAGCACACACCAGTTTGCCGGCCGGTCGGACTTCCTCGGAGGTAAGACCGGATTCACGACTTCGGCCCAAGGCAATCTGGTTTCCGTTTTTTCGGTCCAGAACCATCCCGTTATGATCCTCGTGCTCGGCACCGAAAGCCGGTTCGAAGAAAGCGAAAAAATATTGAATTTTATCACCGATGCTTCAAGAAGCGATTAGAATACAAGCCGTCCGCGTGCTCGGAGTGACCATCATCGCCTTCATAAGCGCTTTGATGCTGACGCCGGCGCTTTTTAAATTTCTGAAAAAATTCGGCATCAAGAAACAGATTCGCTCGGCCGAATCCGCCCCGATCTTCGCCAAACTCCACGCCAAGAAAGAGGGGACGCCCACCATGGGCGGCGTCCTCATCTGGCTTTCCGTCCTCGGTCTGGCGATCATCTTCGGAATCTTGAACCATTTCTTCGACGGATTTTTCGGATATCTCAATTTCATAAATCGCGCCGAAACATATCTGCCGCTCGCCGCGATGTTCATCGCCGCGGGCCTCGGATTTCTCGACGACCTGCTCGGCGTGCTCCGCATCGGCCCGAAGGGCGGAGGGATGACAGTCAGACAGAAATTCATAATGTATTGTGTCATCGCCGCGATCGGCGCATGGTGGTTCTACGCGAAACTCGGTTGTCTCGACAATGTGGCGAACGCCTGCATCCTGCGCGTTCCTTTCTTCGGAAACTTCGACGTCGGACTCTGGTACATACCGATATTTATGCTCGTCGTCGTCGCGAGCGCCTTTTCGGCCGATCTAACCGACGGCCTCGACGGACTCCTCGGCGGCGTTTCCTTGTTTATTTTCGGAGGGTTGATGATCGTCTCTTTTCTTCTCCGGAAATACAACCTGGCGGTGATGATCGGCGCCGTCATCGGATCGCTACTCGCGTTTTTGTGGAACAATATCAACCCGGCGAAGTTTTTCATGGGAGACACGGGTTCCATGGCTCTGGGCATCACCATGGGCGTCATCGCCATGCAAACCGATTCGGCCCTGCTCCTGCCGATAATCGCCCTGCCTTTGGTCTTGGAAACTCTTTCAGTCATCATCCAGACCATAAGCAAGAAGCTTTTTCATAGGAAAATTTTTCTCTCGACCCCCATCCATCACCACTTCGAAGCCATCGGCATGCCCGAGGCGCAGATTACCATGAGGTTTTGGATCATCGGATTCATCAGCGCCGGATTTGGAGTGATTCTTTTCGTCTTTTATCTCTTCGGGCTAATTTAGGGGAACTGCTATAATCAAATAGATGAGCATCCTTATCAAAGGCGCGCAAATCTTGGACGGCAACGGCAACTCGCCCTTCAAGGCGGACATCCTCGTTCTAAAGGACAAGATCTCGGCCATCGGCGATTTTCGCGGCCACCGGCCGGCGGAAACGGTTATCGACGGATTCGGATGCTACGCGGCGCCCGGATTCATCGACGTCGACACGGATTCCGACCATTATCTGACGCTTTTCACGAACCCCGGGCAGGAAGATTTTTTGAAACAGGGAGTAACGACTATTTTCGGCGGAATGTGCGGTTATTCGCTTGCCCCGCTCGTTTACGGTTCGATGGAATCGGTGCGGGAGTGGTCCGAAAGCGAACGCCTGAACGTTGATTGGCGCACGACAAAAGAATTTTTATCGAGCCTGAGACGCATGACCCTCGGCGTTAATTTCGGAACGCTCTCCGGCCATCTTTCCATGCGGCAGAATATCGTCAGAAAATCTCGGGCCCTTTCCGGCCAAGAAATGAAAATCCTCAGCGCGCTCCTCGACAAAAGCCTCAGGGACGGATCGTTCGGAATGTCGTCGAGCCTCGGATACGCCGCCGGGGAAGACATCGAGAACGAGGAAATTGTCGAGCTCTTGAAAACGGTCAAGGATCGAAACGGAATTTATTCAACCCATCTCCGGGACTACGGCGACGGGCTCATCGAATCGGTAAAAGACAGCGTCGGCGCGGCTGTCCGAAGCGGCATTTCAACCATCATCAGTCATTTCGAACCCTATTCGGTTTCGGCCAAAAAATACGAGCAGGCGCTCGGAATCATCGGAGAGAATACCGCCGCCGCCGACATTCATTTCGATATTTTTCCGTACGACACTTCCGTGGTCGTTTTGAGCGATCTTTTGCCGAAAAGGATTCTTTCCGAAAGCGTCGCAGAAACCCTGGCGCGGCTCGGCAAACCGGGATATATCAAACAGATTCAAAGTTTCTGGAGCAAAAACAAAATCGATCCGGAAACGATGGTCATCGCCGGCGCGCCGAAAAACGACTATGTTGTCGGCAAATCCATCCGGGAATTTTCCCAAAACAGGGGGCTCGAACCAGCCGAAGGGGTTTTTGAACTGATGAGATTGACACGCATGCGCGGCACCATGGCTGTGAAAAACATCGACGAGAAACTCATCGAAAAAGGACTGCTCCACAGCCAGTCTTTGATCGCTTCGAATTCGACGAGTTTCGACCCCTCGGAGAAGTTCGTCCACGAACGCTCCAAAAACACCTTTACAAAATATCTCGAAATCGCCACCAAATCCCTTTCGATCGAAATCGCCGTCAAAAAAATCACTTCCGTTCCGGCGCGGATATTTAACCTCAAAAACCGCGGGCTTCTTAAAGAGGGGAATCTCGCCGATCTGGTTTTGATCCGCGACAATAGGATCAAAGACGTCATTGTCTCCGGAAAAATAGCTGTCCGCAACGGAGAAATTGAAAACTCCGCCGCCGGACAGGTATTAAAACACGATGTTAAGAAAAAACGCTGACACCATCATCATCGGCATTGCGATTCTCCTTATTGTCCTCGGATTCGCCTTGCTCGCGAGCGCCTCGTCTCCCTGGGGAAAACGGCAATTTCACGATCCCTATTATTTTCTCGAACGCCAGCTGCTTTTCGGATTGACCGCCGGCGTGGTCGGATTTCTGGCCGGCATGTTCGTCTCCCCGAAAATCATCAAGAAAACCGCCCTGGTCGCGCTCATTTTAAACATCTGCCTTTTGGTGCTCGTGTTCACGCCCCTCGGGGTGCACGACAAAACTTCTTCCCGTTGGCTTGAAATCAAAGGGCTTTCTTTCCAGCCCTCCGAACTTTTAAAGATCACCTTTATCATTTATATCGCTTCCTGGCTCGCAGCCTCCAAGCGCGACCGCAAAACCGACGTCTGGGAGGGATTCCTGCCATTCCTTATCATCTCGGGGCTTATCGGATTTTTACTCGTCATCCAGCCGGCGACGAGCATCGTACTCATCATTATGGCGGCGACGCTCATCGTTTATTTCGTGAGCGGCGCCAAACTTTCGTTCATCGCGGCGATAGTTATGCTCGCGGTCGTCGCTTTCGGACTCTTGATCGCCCTCACCCCCTACAGGCTCGCCAGATTCATCACTTTCTTCAACAAGGATGCCGACCCTCTGGGGGCCTCGTTCCAGGTGAACCAAGCGATGATCGCCATCGGTTCGGGACAACTTTTCGGCGTCGGCTACGGCAATTCAACCTCAAAGATCATCGGCCTGCCGGAACCGATAGGCGACTCCATTTTTGCCATCGCCGCCGAGGAACTGGGATTTGTCGGCGTCGCATTCTTTATCCTGCTTTTTTTGGTCCTGACGCTTGCCGGATTCTTCGGAAGCCTGGAAACGAAAACCAAATTCGGGAAATTCGCCATGATCGGCTTTTCGTCGATCATCGGCATCCAGGCCTTCGTCAACATGGGCGCCATTTCCGGACTCATTCCTTTGACCGGGACCCCTCTTCCGTTTATAAGTTATGGAGGAACGAGCTTGGCCGTCTTCATGACCATGCTCGGATTGATGGTTAATTTTTATCGCCATGCATAAACTTCGAGTCGCGTTCTCCGGCGGAGGCACCGGGGGCCATATATATCCGTTGATCGCTGTCGCCACCGAGACGCAGATTTTGGCGGCCGAAGAACACCTGGAAATCGACATGCGGTATTTCGGGTCGCCAAAACAGTATCGCGAAACACTCGAGGAAAATGGCGTTTCGATTTCTTCCATAACGGAAAGCAAAATCAGGAGATATTTCGATTTGAGAAACCTGATCGATATTCCAAAATTCGTTTTTAGCCTCATTCAGGCCCTTTGGGGGCTTTATTGGTTCATGCCGGATGTCGTTTTTTCGAAAGGCGGCCCCGGAGCCATGGCTGTCGTCCTCGCTGCCGCTTTCTACAAAATTCCGATCTATGTCCACGAATCGGACAGCCGGCCGAGCCTGACTTCGCTTTCAAGCGCAAGATTTGCGAACAAAATATTCCTCGCTTTCAAGGAAGCGGCTCCTTATTTTTCCGGAACCGACGGCCAGAAAATTGTTTTTTCCGGCAATCCATTGAGAAGGCAGCTTTTTACGAATCTGATGGCGTCCGATTCGGCAAAAACATTCTTCGGCTTCGACAGGAACCTGCCCCTGGTCGTTGTTATGGGCGGATCTCAGGGATCGACGAGAATCAACGATTTTGTCCTTTTGTCCCTGCCGCGGCTTCTCCAAAAATACCAGGTGCTCCACCAAGTGGGGGACAACAACTACGACGAATATGAATCGGAAGTGGCGCCGATTTTGAGCGGACTCCCTTATGAAATTCAGCAGCGGTACCGCTTTACTCCGTTTTTCAAATCCGAATTGAAAGACGTGATGACCGCGGCCGACCTCATCGTCTCGCGATCGGGAAGCGCCCTGTTTGAAATCGCCGCTTTCGGTAAACCCTCGATTCTCATTCCTCTTCCGGAAGCGGCTTCGAACCACCAGGAAGAAAACGCCAAGGTTTACGCCGCCTCCGGAGCCTGCGATATCATGACGGAAAAGGATTTTTCTCCGGAAACGTTCCTCATGAAAGTCGAAAATATCGTCGACAATCCCGATGTCCGCGAACAAATGGCGGCGCAGGCGAGGCTTTTCGGAAAAAGGGACGCCGCTTTAATTATCAGCCAGGAAATAGTAAAATTAGCGAATAATGATCAGGGTTAGAATGGCCCCGAGCCCGACGGGATACTTCCATATCGGCAGCAGCCGGACAGCCTTGTTTAACTGGCTTTTCGCCCGAAAAAACAAAGGCGTTTTTATTCTACGCATAGAAGACACCGACAAGGAGCGCTCCAAGAAGGAATACGAGGACGATATCTTGAAGAGCATGAAGACGCTCGGCCTCGAGTGGGACGAATTCTACCGCCAAAGCGAACGCTCGGGAATCTACCGCGAATATCTGGAGAAGCTTATCGCCGAGGATAAGGCTTATTATTGTTTTTGCACGAGAGAAGATCTCGAAGCCGAACGCGAATCGCAAACCGCCGCCGGCGTCGCGCCCAAATACAGCGGCAAATGCTGCGTTTTGACCGAGAAAGAAATCAAGACGAATCTCGAAGCGGGGAAGCCCTACGTCATCCGTCTGAAGATCCCGGCCGAGAAAGTGTCCTTCGACGACATGATCAGGGGGCCGATCGAATTCGACCTCGGGCTTGTCGGAGACATTGTCATCGCCAAAAATCTCGACGAGCCTCTCTACAATTTCAGCGTCGTCGTCGATGACATCCTCATGGACATCACCCACGTCATCAGGGGAGAAGACCATATTCCGAACACGCCGAAACAAATCGCCCTCTACCGGGCGCTCGGCCGCCCCGAACCGACTTTCGGACACCTGCCGCTGATTCTCTCGCCCGACAGAAGCAAAATGTCCAAACGTTACGGGGATGTTTCCATAAAAGAATACCTTTCCAAAGGCTATCTGCCGGAAGCGATCGTCAATTTTGTCGCCCTGCTCGGCTGGCATCCGAAAAACGATAAAGAAATCATGGTTCTCGACGAGCTTGTCGACGAATTCGACATCGACCGCGTTCAAAAGGCCGGAGCAGTTTTCGACATCGAAAAACTGAACTGGATAAACCGCCAGTACCTCAACGCCTTGGATGAAGAAAACCTTACGGAAAAGATTCGGGGATTCATTCCGGCCGATTGGAAGACAAACGCTGCCATGATCGAGGCCATAAAACCGCGCTTGGAGAGATTGGGAGACGCTGCCGAGCTTCTGCATGTTTATTTCGAATTGCCCGACTACGACGGGACTCTGCTCTTTTGGAAAGGCGAAGATCGCGACACCGCCGGGATCCTTAAAAAACTCGCGAATGAGATCGAAACCGCCGGCGACCGCTTCGACCTTGAAGAGATCACCGCGAAGATCATGAGCCTGGTGCCGCAAGATAAAAAAGGGGATTATCTTTGGCCCCTCCGGGTAAGTCTTTCCGGATCGAAAACGAGTCCTACGCCGTTTGAACTTTTGGCGGGCCTCGGAAAAGAAGAATCATTGAGAAGAATAAAAATTGCCATCGAAAAATTGGGCAAGTAATCGCTGGACGACGTCAACCGATTCCGCCATGAAATATTTCAGAACAATTTTAATTTCGCTTGTGCTAATGAGCTGCCTCGGATATTCCGTAAACGCGGCCACTTCCTCTGACTTGCAAACGCAAATAAACGCCAAAACCAAAGAACTTCAAGACGTCCAGAAAGAGATCAGCGATGCTCAAAGCCAGATGGCGGTTATTTCCAAACGCAGTCAAAGCCTGGATAAGGAATTGCAAAGCACCCAGAACACCTTAAACCAGCTGAACCTCGGCATCAAATCGAGCACGCTCACCATCCAGAAGCTCGGACTGGAAATACAGAACTTAAACAGTCAGATCGGCGGTATTGGAACGGACATCGAGACTAAAAAAGAAACCATCGGCCTGATCCTCGCCGAAATCCAAAAGAACGACAACGAAGGATCCCTCCAGACATTTTTAAAATCATCGAGCCTCGCCGACAGTCTGCTCGAAATGCAGAGTCTCACCAACTTCCAGGAAAATCTCTCGGTGGAGATCTCCTCCTTGAACAAACTGACGACCGACCTCGAAACGAACGTTAAACAGACGGCCGATAAAAAGCGCGCGATCCAGGCGGAAAACGTGAACCTCGTCAACAAGAAGGCGATCATCGAGGACCAGAAAACTTATCAGAAGGACCTTCTCGCCCAATCCAAAAACCAGGAGAAGGTTTACCAGGCGAACCTCAACAAACTTTTCGACAAGCAAGCCGAGATTTCGGCCGAAATAGACAAAGTTGAGCAGGAATTAAAAGCGAAGCTTGATCCCAGCCTGCTGCCGCCATCCGGTTCCGGCATCCTGGGCCGACCCTGTCTCGGTCCGATCGTTCAGCAATACGGACGAACCGCCTTCGCTTTAAGGGCCTATAAAAACCATTTTCACAACGGGCTCGATTTCGACTTAAACATCGGCGATCCGTTGTTCGCGGCCGAAGACGGGAAAGTGGTAGCCACCGGCGACTTGGATCGTTATTGTCCGCGCCAATCTTACGGCCGATTTGTGGTTATCACCCACAACAACAACCTGACCACGCTTTACGGACACATGTCTCGCATCATCGTCAAATCCGGTGATATAGTGAAAAGGGGACAGCTGATCGGCTATGCCGGAAACACCGGATATTCGACCGGACCACACCTGCATTTTACCGTGTACGCTTCGAAAAGCTTCTACATGGGGTCGAGCAGATCCTGCGGCGTCATGCCTTACGGCGCCAATCTCAATCCGAACGATTACCTCTAATGCAATATTTCGAAGAAGTCTGGAATCTTATAAAGTCCGCCACGCCGATTTTCACCTCGCTTGTAGAGGTCATCGGCAAAGTCCTGGTTCTCACCCTGGATTTCATAACCAACCTCATCCGCCAAGGAATGAGCCACCTATAGTCGAGGCCGAAAAACACAATTCCTGCGGCCGAAGTGCCTTTTTTTAAGAAGACTCCGCGGATCCTTCGCGAATACAAAAGTCTCTATATACAAAATGGATAACGTAAATAAATGAGCCAGATCTTCGAAAAACTGATTGGAAATCCCCACGGCATCATGTTTATTATTACCGGTCTGTCGGCGGCGGGAATTCTGATCGCCGCCATAAAAGGACGGCGTGATCTGCAAAAAGCTTTTAGCGGAATAAGTAAGGCGACGTTAATCATTCTCGTTTTGTTATCGGCACTGTATTTGTGTTTTTTAATCACCGGATGGCAGCGCGGTTTTGTTCCGTCCGATGAAGAGTGGTTTAACATCAACCAAGCGAAAAATATTTTAAATGGTAATCTGAAAGTTTTTGCCTACTCTCCAAAAGGAGTGGTGTACGATTTGGTTATTGCCTCTTTGATGATGGTTTTCGGCAAAAATGAACATGCGGCGATAATCGTCAACGCGCTTTGCGCGGCTTTAACCGTGGCGCTCGTTGGCTTAACCGCTTATCTGATCTTTAAAAAAAATGGCGCCGGCGTGGCTGCCTCGATCGGATACAGCTCTCTGCCTTTGGTAATCAAATTCTCCGGGTTTACTATGGGTTATCCAGCGTTTGGGGCGTTTTTTATGGCTTTATTCGCTTTTTTCGGTGCCATGGTTATCAGGACTAAATCGGTGGCTTACCATGTCGGTATGTGGCTCACCGTGGCTCTGGCTTCCGAAACAAAGCCCGAGTTTTTTGCCCTCGTCATTCCTGCTATTGCGGTCGTGATAATGGCATGGGGCATCAGGCCAAATTTTAAAAACAAAATCGCTTATTTGAAGTACGCCTGTCTGATCATCGCTATTGTTGTCGCCTTTATCCCGTTTTTTACAAAAAACTATCAGCTGAACCGAAATATTAGAGCGGCAAATGGAGTGACAGGAATGTACCTATCTCAAAAGACAAACCAGCCGCCGTCGATCATAGATAAAATATTGAAGCCGATTTTGAACGACCGATTTTCTTTCGATTATTTCGTCGGAGACGTCGATAATTTCGTCTCTTTTCTTACCAGCCTTCAAAAAGGGACATTCATCGGTGTGATACTGCTCGGCATAGCGATCTATGCGACACAGAAAAACAAAAACAAGATAGGCGGAAAATTATTGTTGTTTACCGCCATCTCCACCCTGGGTATAGCAACGCCGTATATGGCGGCCGATGTCGTTTTCGATATGGAAAGCGGCCGTTTCGCTTTCTATACGATTCCCTTCATTTCCATCGCTTTCGGGGCAATGTTGATAACGATCTTTGAATACTTTCGAAGAAAATTGCCGTTGTATCTGGCCGCTATTCCGTTACTCATTCTCCCAGCTTATGCCGCGAACGCTCTTTTCGTCGCCATCCCAAACGCTGCTGTCGATTTCTATGATATAGGCTTTACATCATCCATCAGGCAAGTAAAAGAAATGATTAAAAATCCCTATTTTAACGCAGCCGAAAATATAATCTATGCCAAACAAAACAATTTAACCGACTTTTTGAGATTTAACGGTTACGACAGCTATGCACTTTCAAGTTTGATAAAAACGTCAACGTCTCGTGACCCGGAGGTAGCCGCCGCCGAAATGCGGCTACCCGATTGGGACAGCAAGAAAAATAAAATAATCATTATCACATCAACAGATGATATAATGACGTCAACGGATAATGGGGAAAACCTCGATCCGATGCAACTAGTAAACGTCATTATAAAAAAGTTCATAGAGATCCATCGCACCGCAGAAATACCATTAAATTTCACTAATATCAGAGCATTCCGATTGGAATAAGAAACATGAAAATATGGATTATCAATCCGCCTTTCCCCGGCGGCGCCGCGGTGAGAGAGGGAAGATGCATGCAAAAAAAAGAAATGTGGTCCTCATTGTGGCCGCCCACCAGCCTGGCTTATATTGCTGCCTTGCTGCAAGAAGATGGCCAGGAGATAAAGGCTTTCGATTGTGTGGCTTCGGAACTTGATGAAGATGCTTTTTTCCTCAAAATAAACTCCGACGAGCCGCCACATCTTGCCGTAATCAACACCGCGACGCCGACAATAGAAAACGACATGCGTTTTGTCAGGCGTCTCAAAACACTTTTTCCGGAAACAACTATCGCCGTTTTCGGCATGCATCCTTCCGCCTTGCCGGCGGAATGTCTGAAGGAAGGAGCGGACATAGCGATCATCGGGGAGCCGGAAAATTCGATAAAGATTATCGCCCGATCCCTGGCTGATGGATCGGAAGCGCGATTCGAGGAGGCGAGCTTTATGAGAAAAAAATCCGACGGCAGCGTCGAAACCTTTTTCGGAAATCCTTTCGCGACAGACCTCGATCAAATACCTTTTCCGGCATGGAATCTGTTCGATTTATCCAAATACGTCATGCCAGGCAAAGACATGACTCCGCGTAAATTCCTCACGGTAACGCCTTCTCGCGGTTGTCCTCACAGCTGTTCTTTCTGCAACGCCGCTTCCTATTACGGAAAGAAAATAAGGCCCAGAAACCCCATCAAAGTGGTTGATGAAATCGAAAACAACGTGCGGCTATTCGGCGTCAATGATTTTCTCATGTGGACCGAATCTTTTACTATGACCCCGGCGGCTGAAAAAATTTGCGATGAGATAATCAAAAGGGGATTGAAGATCAACTGGGTCTGCAATAGCCGAACCAACGCTGCTTCTCTACCTCTTTTCCATAAAATGCGGAAGGCGGGCTGCTGGATGATAAGCTTTGGCGTGGAATCCGGCGATCAAAAAATACTCGATGCGGCAAACAAAGGCGCCTTGGTCTCTGATTCGGAAAAAGCAATCGCGCTCGCAAAAAAAGCGGGATTAATGACGATTGCCCACACAATCATCGGCCTTCCCGGGGAAACCGTCGATTCGGTTAAAAAGACATGGAAGCTCCTCGGACGGACTAAGCCGGATTTCGCCCAATTTTACTGCGCTGTTCCGTTTCCAGGATCAAAGCTCTATAAAAATGCCCTGCAAAACGGGTGGATCAGAAAAGGAAGCCGCTTTGCCGAATTCGACCAGATGCAATCGGTGATGGACCTGCCGACAATGACGGCTGAGGAAACCATGAAATTGAAGAAACTGTCATATTTAAAGTATTATTTCAATGTCGACCGAATATTCCGTTTAATAAGACGTTCAAGCATAAAGGGGATACTGTACGCAGCCAGAAATGCAATTATGCTGCTTATTTCGGAAACGTCAAAAAAAACGCATTAAACAACCATGATAAGCGTTATTATACCGGTATTTAACGAAGCGGACTCCATCGAGCAGTGTTTGAAGGCTGTCGCGGAAGCACCGTACGAGAAACAAATCATCGTGGTCGATGATGCCTCGACAGACGGCACTTCAAAAAAACTTCTGGGACTGCGAGACAAAATGGGATTCACGCTGATAATTCATAGTCGAAATCAAGGAAAAGGAGCGGCTATCAAAAGCGCCCAGGCCGTCGTCTCCGGAACAGCGGTAATCATCCAAGACGGAGATCTCGAATATGACCCGAAGGATTATCCGGTCGTTCTTGAACCGATTTTGTCGGGAAAAGAAAAAGTCGTTTATGGATCCCGCCGTTTGAAAAAAAATCAGTGGAATTCGCTCGCATTTTATCTCGGCGGACAGATGATCACCGTCATAGGAAATCTGCTTTACGGAATACGACTCACCGATCTAAACACTTGCTATAAAGGATTCGAGGCGGAACTTTTCAAAAAGATTCCACTTGCTGAGCCAAGATTTAATTTTTGCGAAGAAGTGACGGCTAAAGTTTCGCGAATGGGAGCGCACATCGTCGAAGTGCCGATCAACTATTACCCCAGAACGATAAAACAGGGTAAAAAAATCAGGCCGATAGACGCGGTGCGGTCAATCGCCACTTTGATCAAATATAAAGCATTCAAACCATAAAATGCCCGAAAGAATATCAAAGAATAAACAAAGCCTCTACAGATTTATCGTCATCGCCTTAATGATGGCGGCAGTTATCATAGGAGTCTATGTTTATTATATAAAAAACCCGCAGGGGATTTTCAGCCCTCAACAACCAGGACAATCAAGGACAGAGGGGATGGGGGACGATCGTACATCGATCGAATTTCAGGGGCGAATCTTAAAAGTTAATTCAGACTTTCCTCGCGGCGTCATAGGCGGAACGGTTTTGGAAGATCCCGATATCCAGCACAACGCGATAATCATCAAAGCCGATATCGCACAAATTTATCCCAAAACGCCGATCGCCTCCAAAAATATTACGATCTCCACGGATAACGCCGACATCATACTCGGAGGAGGAAATTATAAAACCGACAAGAGCTACGCCCTTGCCGATATCACGGTCGGCACGAACGTAAGCATCGGCCTTGTGGAATCGGAAACCAACAGGGACATTTTCACCAAAGACCATTTTCAAGCCGTAAGAGTAAATTTTTTCAAATAAAAACTTCCTCTTAAAGTATTGATTCACGAAAATCAAACCCTTTGACATCGGATAAAATAATGCGGTCTGTCATTATTTTAAATTGCGCCGGCAAGCGGACGCATTTATACTTAACAAAGCGACGGGTGCCTTGATGAAGAAAGGAGAGTATATAACATTCCGGCATTATGGTTGTCGCATAATATATCTTTTACGACAGCTGTTATAGAGATAAACCTTTTAAGCTCTCCCCCGTAGGCTTTTAAAGAGCTGAGGCCGTAGCCGCAAAGCATCAATATATTTGTTATTTATTCACTTTGATTCCACAATCAACCAAAGCCCGCCTCTCCGAGACCTATGCCTAAAAGCCTTAAATTAAAAAAATCCGAATCTTACAAAGCCGTCCACTTCGTGGGCATCGGCGGTATTGGCATGAGCAGCCTGGCTTCCTGGTTTTTGGCTCAAAATTGGGCTGTAAGCGGTTCTGACATCCAAGATAGCCAAATACTCAAGGATTTGGCTAAAAAGGGCGCAAAAATCAAAATTGGCCATAAATCCTCGAATATTCCCGAAAACGCCAGTCTTTTGGTGCGTTCGGCGGCTATTTTGGCCAAAAATCCGGAAATCAAGGAGGCCAAGGCCAGAAACATGGAGATTTTAACCTATGCCGAGGCCTTGGGCCGGGTCATGAACGATTATAAAACCATCGCCATCGCCGGAGCCCACGGCAAAAGCACGACCACGGCCATGGTCGCCAACATCCTCGAAGAGGCCGGATTTGATCCGACTTTAATCTTGGGCAGCAAGATCGACGGCTCCAATTTCAGATCCGGCAAAAGCGATTACCTCATAGTCGAAGCCGACGAGTACGACGGATCGTTTTGGAACTACCATCCTTGGGCAGCTCTGGTGACGAACATCGATCTCGAACACCTCGACTTCTATAAAGACCTCGGGGACATTAAAAAATCATTCATCAAATTTTTGAACCAAGTAGACAAGGACGGTTTCGTTGTTTTAAACAAGGACAACGAGAATATCGTCTCCATTTATCCGTCCCTCAAAAGCAGCCACGTCGCCTGGTATTCGCTCAAAGACAGGCGCCGGACAAAAATCAAAGATCTTCTGAAAGTTCCGGGCAAGCACAATGTTTCAAACGCCCTGGGAGCGATGACCCTTGCTTTAAACCTCGGCATCGACGAGAAAACCGTTTTTAAAGCGCTTTCGGAATTCACCGGCATCTGGCGCCGGCTCGAATACCGCGGCGAGGCCAAATCCGGATTCAAAATCTTCGACGACTACGCTCACCATCCGACCGAGATCAAGGCTTCGCTCCAAGCGCTCAAGGAAAAATTCCCGAACTCCAATCTGGTCTGCGTTTTCCAACCCCACCAAGCCAAACGCCTAGAAGCGCTATTCAACGATTTCAGCAAGGCTTTCAACACGGCCGATCATTTGATCCTCCTCGACGTCTACCAGGTGGCCGGCCGCGAGGAAGTGTCGCAAAATATTACTTCGGAGGATTTGGCGGCAGCCGTTGCCAATCAGAACAGAATTAAGGACGTGAGCTACCTGCCGGATTGCCCGGAAACAGCCGACATTTTGAAAATCACCCTCGAAGAAATCAAAGAAGCCAAGAAAGACAACGTGGTCGTTATGATGGGAGCCGGGAATATTTTCACTTTGACGGACAAACTATTAAAATAACTGCTTATGTACTATTCGAACATCGACCAATTCAAAGCGGCGAACGGCTACGGGCTTGAGAACGTCTGGTATCCCCGCGTGACGAGCATCGTGAGCATCAAGGCCAAGCCGGCCCTCTACAGGTACTACGCCGAGCTTGCGAGCTTCGACGAGGGCGAGGCCATAAAGAAACAATCCGCCGACGAAGGGACCCTGGTCCACAACGCCATCGAAGACATCCTTCTCGGCAAATCCCCTTCTACCAACCCAGCGGTCAAGCCGGCAGTCGACGCTTTTTTGAAATTTAACGAAGACTGCCGCATCATCGCCAATCCCGAATGGGTCGAACATAAAGTTGTGAACCGCGACGATCGCTATGCCGGAACCGTAGACGCCTTGGCGACGATCAACGGTAAATTCGGCGTGCTCGACATCAAAACTTCCCAGGCGATCTACCGCGACTACAACCTCCAAACCTCTGCCTATCTCGTCCCCCTTCAAAAAGAAATGCGCGATCTCTCAACTCGTTGGATCCTGCGGATCGATCAAAACCAGAAATGCCGCAAATGCGGAGCGACGCGCCGCGTCAAAGGCGGACGCGAAAAAATAAAAGGCTTCAACGGCCGGAATCCGGGGCTCTGCGACCACGAATGGTCCGAAATCCAGGGCGAAATCGAACTCCAGGAATTCCCCTACTTCATCAACGACTACCAGGCCTTCCTCGGAGCCAAAAGACTCTGGGAATGGGAAAACGAATACTGGTTGAAACAAATCGGCTACCTCTAAACCTCCGCATCTAAATGCTATGCTCTATAGAAGCTTTAATCATTTTCTTAATAACCGTATTTTATCTTTTACATTAAAATGAACCGCTATATCACGTCGCGTTTTATGAAACGTAAAAGCTCCAGCAAGTGCGGCAAAAGCTATCGCTAAGAAGAAAATGGGATTGAATGGTAATAAAACAAAGGCCATAGCAAGTAATAAGACATTGGGCTTAATCGGCTTGATAATTTCCGGGCTCGGCAACAACGTTTCTTCCTCGAAAGGAAGTTCTGAAGTTTTAACTGGTATTTGAAGATCTGGTTGTAAAGCGGCAACAAGTTTAAAACTTGCTTGCGCGGCAATATTATCGAATATATTACGATTATTGTTATCTAATATCGCCGAATCTGCGGCCGTTGAAACTTTGGCCCCTCCTATTTTCTGGGGTACGAAGATGGCTGTCCCTAATTTAGTAATACTATTTATGCCACCAGGATAGCCAGCGGTCTTAATTAAGCGCCCGTTCACATTATCTATGACGCTATAGTCCGATTGAGCTAATGGCAGCCACTGATCAACGAAGTTAAAAGACGTTAACCTTAAATACTCGGCAGGATAATCGATTACAGCTTTTACGGTATAAACCCGGCTTTCTCCGGGGAAAATATTAATATCCACCTGGAAAGACTGGCCTTCTATCAATGTTTTGTTTTCCGGATCAAGTTTTATAGTAGCTGCTTGTGCTTGATTATGACAAGCTACTATCACGATTATTAATAGAAAGGTGAAATAATATTGTTTCTTCATTTTATTTTGTCCAATTAATCATTAATAAATTAAAGTCAAAGATGTCGACCTTGCCATCATTATTAAAATCAGCGTTGTTATTAACCTCTGTTTGATTCCAATTCACCATTAATGTATTGAAATCGAGAAGATCAATCTTACCATCATGATTAGCGTCTCCTTTTGAATAAGATAAATTGGTATTATCTGTCGCGTTATTCGCCGAGGATTCGAAACTATTTGACAAGCTTCCCCCGCCACCTCCTCCGCCACCAGTATTATTTATATTATTGGCTGCTTGAGATTGAGTGATAAAACTTAATGATTTATTAACCGTCAATCCGCTTGTAAATTGCGGATAAATAATCAGTACTAATCCCTCTGTCTCTAACCCGGAGATGGGTTTTAATTTAAAAGTAATTTGTCCACTTCCTGATTTCACAAGCATTTTCTGTTTTATAGAATCAGCATAACCATAAATGCCGCTCTCTTTAAGAATGATTTCCCCGGCTAAAACATTACCATAATAAGCGCGAACTATAGTCCCCGCTGGCGCCGCCACACCATCAATAGTCACACTACCCCAAAAAGCCATTGGAAAGTCCGGAAACATTGTGGCTTGAGCCATACTAGCATGGCTCAAAAAGTAAGAAACTACCATTAAGAGCTTTAATGAAGTATTAAAGAGACGCATTTATGGAAGAGTGACAGTGTTCGCGTCAGCCGGGAACGACCAGGTGGTCGCGCCATAGCCAGCGCCACCACTTGTTACATCTATTGAATCTCGAGTAGTCAAGCTCCACTGAAGCTGGGTGTTGATCGGCCAGACAGCGGTCGAAGTGGTAGTCACCTGCAAGGCGACCTTCTGGGCGATACCGCGGGTCAACTGAAGCTGACCGGAAGGAATGCCATCAAAGGTTACGGTGCCGGCGGCGTTGTTAACAGTGATCGTTACCGGAGTGATAACCGCGCCGGTGGTCACATTGTACAACCTGAACATAGCGGCAGTCGCAGCATTACCAGCCACGTTCGGCAAGCCGACGCGGGAGGTAAAGATCAAACGGCCGATATCCAAGGTCGCAGCAGTGCCGTTAGCGGTGAACTGCCAGATGCCGTGATTGACGAAGGTGCCGCGGACACTTCCCGAAGGAGAGGTCGCGTCCTTCACGACTTCCACAACGTTCGAGCGGACGGTATAGGTACCGCCGGTGCCCAAAGAAGTGGTCGTGCGAAGATCAATCAAAGCGCCGTTCGAAGCGACAACACCAGAGGTCTTACCAAGCAACTCTAATTTACCTGGTCGAATAAATAAATATTCGGTTATATCTTCAGCAGCCGGAGTCAAAAGGTTAGCAACAACCTTCAAAGTCTTCGGCGTGTTCAAGCTGAAGGTAGTCGGGGTCAAGACATCAGTCGCAGCGAAGCAGACATCACCAGCAGCCTCATCAGCAGCGGTGATACAAGTTCCACCAGCAGCCAGCGGAGCATTGAAGTTGGTCACCTGGGTGTTGCCATCGTAAAGGGCAACGCTCGAAGCGACGGTCCTCAAGTCGGCGGCCACAGTCGCGGTGGAGCTCAAAAGCAATCTGCGAAGATCCTGATCCTCGTTCTGGGCGGTAATCTTCAAGTAGCCAAGGACCACTTGAGAAACCGGGCCGATAACGTTCTGATCGATCGGGGTCAAAGTGCTATCCGATGAAGACAGAAAATCAGGCGTAGTATGGATAATAACCATCCGTGTTGCTTGTATAGCATGATTTCCGGCGGCATCAACAGCGTTATATAACACATATTGTGTTCCTGACACAGAAGTATCGATATTGCCATTTATTGTTACCGCGACATCGCCATCGATATTATCCATAGCTGTAGCGCCTAACTCGATATAGTTTTCACCGGCATTAAGATTAATAGTCGAAGGCCCGCTTAATGTAATAATCGGTGGCGTTAAATCAAGCTCAACACATTCATCGACTACTGGATCAATATTTTGCGTTCCAATAAAAGAAGAAGACTTATTAATATATACAGCATATCCTTTTAATTCTCGTAAGTCGTTCATATCATCGGCGTCGTCAGCAATGACCGCCTTCCACGAATCGCCGATACGAGCTGAATTAACGCTAGTCTGATTATTAATGTCATAATCTTCATTAGTAAAATCAATCAATTGACTATAAGCATCTTTGATTGAAGTTAATATTTTAGAGACATTATTAGTATCGGTGGTATTTGCGCATTTAATTTTTGTATAGGTTGGTTGCGCTGCGCCAATTGAATACCAACCGATCGTATTAAAGTTCCTTTGAAATAATCGTTGATTTGGGTTAAGGCCCTGTTGGTAATTAAAAATTAATGTTTGATTGACACCGGTTTTATTATTAATAAAATACCCAAACAACGGTTTGAACTCTACTTGATTAATCCCGGCCATTGTCGACCACCCTGAAGGATCGGTTGGATTCAAGGTATAAATATCAAAGTTTTGGCTTATCGCATCGACAGAAAAGACATGACTGCTTAAAAGCCTCGGAGTGGAAACAATATTCCAGCCTGGATTTAAAACAATCGTTTGTGCATAATTATCCGCGGCTTCAACCCTATGAGTACAAAAAAGCTCTCCAGTCGCGAAGAGAGCCGTCAACCACAATACCAATAGAAAAGTCTTTCTACTTGATAAATGTGTCATATCTCAATGATGAAGTACCGCCAGGCTTTGTCAATTACCTTATCCACACCCCTTCTGTTCTATTATTATCGGATTCCGGCAGAAGCTCTGGCCTGATAAATAGCCTAAACCGAAAACCAGAATAAGGGTCAGGAGCCCGATAACAACGAGGAAAATCCTTGTTTTTCCGGTTGACAGATTCATTACTTCTATATTATCATTATCCCGTTATGGCACATACTAAGGCCCTCGGATCCACCAAGTTAGGCAGAGATTCCGAGGCTAAAAGATTAGGCATAAAGAAGAATCACGGAGAATCGGTTAAGCCCGGCCAGATTTTGCTTCGCCAAAGAGGCAGTAAATATATCGCCGGAGTGAACGTCACCCGCGCCGGAGACGACACTCTTTATTCGAAAATCGACGGCGTTGTCCGCTATTTCAAAACCAAGAAGACTCGGTTCAATTCCAAAATCAGATACGTTACCGGGGTGAAGGTTCTACCGAAATCTTAACTTTGGCAACAATACCTTTACGCCAATGGATCTCGACTTCTGTAAGGCCGAGATTTTTTATCGGCTTCGAAAGCTTCACTTTTATTTCCTCCAATCCCCTTCTCTTCAATTCCTCTTCGATGTCTTCGGCTTTGATCGAAGTATAGATTTCTCCTTTATCCCCGGTTTTCAGATAGAACTTGATGGGCTCTCCGTCGGTTACCGATTTCAGTTTGGCGACCAGTTCCTTTTCCTCCGCGACGGCGGCTAAATTCTCCTTTTCTATTTTTTTGAGTTCTTCCGGGGTGGCTAAAACCGCCAGCCTCCTCGGTAAAAGCATATTCCTGGCGTAGCCGTCAGAAACGTTTTTTATTTCATGCCTTCGGCCGACATTTTTTATATCCTGGAGTAGAATGACTTTCATTTTTTAAAACGAAATTATTGGTTTTGGCCGACCGTTATTTGGGATTCCAAAACTTCGATGGCTTTGTCGAGCTGGGGGTCGCGATCGTTTTTTGCATCGTCGTCCGTCAGATCAACCGCGTAATCCGGCGTGATGCCGCTGCCGTTCAAAATCTTGCCTCCGGGCATCACCCAGCTGGCAATAGTTATTTTCAAAACCGAACCATCCTTGAGATCCTCGAGCTCCTGGACCGTGCCTTTGCCAAAGGTTTTTTCCCCGACGATCTTAATGCCACGGTTATCGCGGAGAGCTCCGGCCAGAATTTCCGAAGCCGAAGCCGATCCGCTGTTTACCAAAACCACAACAGGCATGTTCTGAAGGGCACCAGTTCCCGAAGCCCGCAAAACGTCCATGTCTCCGTTCGCAAATTTTTCGGAGACCACGGTCTCGCCGGGTTTTAGAAACCATCCGGCGATGTTCACGGCCACGTCAAGGTAGCCGCCCGGGTTATTCCTCAAATCCAAGATAACGCCTCTCGCGCCCTGCGGCACGGTGTCGACGATAGCTCTGTAGAAAGCGCTCGGCGCCACCTGGTTGAAATTATAAAGCTGGATGTAGGCAATCTTGTTATTTTTCCAAGACCAATCAAGGGTCGGCACCTCGATAATCTCCCTCGTGATTTTGAATTCCTTCGGAGCCGCAAATCCTTCGCGCATGATAAGCAGGGTGATTTCCGTCCCCGGATCGCCGCGGATGATCTTCACCGCCTCGCTCACGTCGATGTCCGTCAGCTTGACGTCCCCGGCCTGGAGGATGATGTCTCCGGGTTTCAATCCGGCCCGTTCGGCCGGCGTCCCCTTGAGAGGCGCGACCACCACCACCTGGTTGTCCCGATTTTCAAGTTCGGCCCCAATCCCGCCGAAATTGCCGTTCACATCCTCGGTAAATTTCTTGGCGTCCTCCGGATTCATAAAAATGGTATAGGGGTCGCCGAGACTCTCGAGCATGCCGTTGATCGCTCCGTAAACCAAATCCTGGTCTTTGACGTCTTTGGCTTTGACATACTTGGATTTGATCTTGTCCCAGGCCTGCCAAAAAACCCCAAAATCGGCGTTAACCTTTTCGTTCGGATTGATGTCGGCCACGCCCTTGATCT
Source organism: Patescibacteria group bacterium (assembly GCA_023380305.1). GTDB lineage: Bacteria > Patescibacteriota > Minisyncoccia > UBA6257 > Colwellbacteraceae > JAMCQZ01. Next base: position 3,728 of record JAMCQZ010000004.1, on the reverse strand, counting down.
CGATGATCTTCGTTTCGGCGAAGCCTTTTTTGTAGCCTATATAGAAAGCGCCGGCGGTCGCGCCGACAAGCAAAATCACAAGCGATACTCCGATTAGAATCCTTTTCTTCATCATGTGGATTGTACTATTTTACTCCTTTAAAGTCTATTTCAAAAATCGGCGAATAAACTGTTCCCCCACTCGATAATTTCGATTCCATAAGATCAAGCGACCGGGCCTCGAAATCAAAACCTATTTTCCGGTCGAGCCGCGGCAAGCGGCCGGGATCCGTCGGCTCGAATCTCGCCAAGGTGATATGCGGAGAAAACCTCCTTTCTTTTTCGGCGAGGACAATCCCCCGTTTTTCAAGATTATTATTCAAAGATTTTTTGACGGCTTCGAGATCCGCCGAAACGGCCTCGAGCCAGACCATACGCGCCTCACGGCCTCCGGTCGGTCCGAAAACTATCCTCTCAAGCCTTATCTTCGGGCGCGCGAAAGCCGCGGCCGCCTCCCGGATCGCCTCGCCGATCAGATCAATCTCCATCTCGTTCCGGTCGCCGAAAAAACCCATGGTGATGTGCCAGTTCTCTTCGCTGATCAACCGCGGAAAAATTACCCCCCTCCAAGATGCCTCCAATTCGCGCAAATCCGCCACGGCTTCCGCCTTGGCTTCCGGGGGAAGATTGACAGCCGCGAAAACTCTTTTATTCATCAGAAAGTATTATATAATAGAATTCGATGAACGCCGGCCGGAAACCAGAAACCAAGCGCGATTTTGCCGATTATCTAAAAACAATCGACAAACGGGCGAAAGAATCCCGGATTTACGCCCGGCACCAGCTTGTGGGCCTCGAGATAGCCGAACTTCTCGACGATAAAAGTCATAGATCCTTATATATCAAGCTGGCCAAGAACTTTAGTGAAAACAGGCTTATGAGTCTCGCTAAGTCCGTCGCCGAGAAGAAAAATATCAAAAACAAGGGCGCCTATTTCATGGCCCTTTGGCAAAAAGAGAATGAAGATCGTCACCATACAAGATAAGAAGGAAGAAGCGAAGATCCTCCACGGACGGGTGCCGGATTTTGATTTCAAAAAAGCCGACCGGAAAGCAATATCCGAAGTCATTAAGAAGATGCGGAAGATAATGCAGGACAGCAAGGGTGTCGGTCTTTCGGCGAACCAAATAGGATTGAACTGGAGGATGTTCGTCGCCCAAAACGAGGGGAAATTTTATACGGTCTTCAATCCGAAAATCACGGCCGCTTCCAAAGAAACTGACGAGTGCGAGGAGGGCTGTCTGAGCGTTCCCGAAATGGAAAAAAACATCAGGCGATCGTACCAGGTAACCCTCGTCGGGTTCGATAAGAACGGCAAGAAGCTGAAGATCAAAGCCTGGGGTTTGCTTGCGAGGATCTTCCAGCACGAAACCGATCACTTAAACGGCAGATTGATCGCCGATCATAAAGAATAATGAAATTCATTTTTTTCGGAACGCCCGAATTCGCGGCCATTATTTTAAATAATCTCATCAAATTCGGATTTGCTCCGGAAGCGGTGGTAACGAACCCCGACAAGCCTGCCGGCCGCAAACACATCGTCGCTCCGAGCGCCGTGAAGCGCGTCGTTGTCGATTCAAAAGAAGACATCAAGGTTTTCCAACCGGAAAAAATCACTCCGAAATTTTTGGATGTCTTGCGGTCAACACCGGCTGATTTTTATCTTGTCGCCGCCTATGCCAAAATATTGCCCCAGGAACTCATCGACATCCCCGAATCGGGTGTCATCGGCGTCCATCCCTCGCTTTTGCCCGAACTCCGCGGCGCCTCGCCCATCCAGGGAGCGCTTCTGGAAGGAAAATCCGTAAGCGGAGTTTCGCTTTTTTTAATCGACTCCCAGATGGATCACGGCCCGGTTTTAAGCCAGGAAAGAATGAGCGTCGATCCGGACGACAATACCGAGACCCTAACGCGGAAGCTCGCCGAACTGTCTTCGCGGATGCTTATAAAGACCCTGCCAGAATTTATAGCCGGCAAAATAAAAGCGACTGAACAGGACGAATCCAAAGCGACCTTCACTGGAAAATTCGAAACCAAATCGGCCTTCATCGACGCAAAAGATCTGAAGGCCGCCGAATCCGGAGACATCGATCTCGCGAAAATCGTCCATAATAAAATCCGGGCTTTTTATCCAGAACCCGGCGTCTGGACAACGATAAACAGCAAACGCGTCAAACTTCTGGCGTCGAAGATCGGCGAAAACGGGAAATTGAAGCTCGAGACCGTTCAGATCGAAGGTCAAAAACCGAAGCCGGCCGGAGATTTCGAAATTTAATTTCTCATGCGTCCCTCCCCCTCGTTTACGCTAATAGAATTATTGCTCGTCATCGGTATCTTAGCGGTTTTAGGCGTAACCACTGTTAGCATTATCAATCCGTCAGCCATGCTCGCCCAGTCGAGGGACGCGACCAGACTTGCGGATATGAACACTATCAATAAAGGGATGAAGTTGTATCGAGCTCTTTACGGCTCCGCTCCGGGGACGGCAAACACGCTCTATCTTTCTCTGCCCGATTCAAGTTCGACTTGCGCTTCTTATGCCTTGCCGGTTCTTCCGGGAGGATACAGTTACCATTGCGTCACCGAAGCCAATCTCAAAAAAACCGACGGCACGGGCTGGCTGCCAGTCGATTTTTCAACAATGGACGTCAAAATGATCCCCGTACTTCCGCGCGATCCCTCGAATAACGCGAGCTATTTTTACGTCTATTCAGGAGGGACGACTTGGGAAGCGGCCGCAACGCTCGAATCCCAAAAATATATCAAGGATTCCGGGCGCACCGATATCGGCAACAGCGCGATACACTACGAAGTCGGCGACAATCCGGCGCTTATCAATCACCCGACCAATTTCGCGAGCTGCCAGGATGTTAAAACCGCTTACACGACAGCCCCGTCGGGAACTTATTATATCAACCCGAGCGCGGCGGATTCGGTAGCGGTTTATTGCGACATGGATTATTCAGGCGGCGGTTGGACTCTGATTTTCAGTTCACAGACAGCCGGCGGATTGGCCGACCAAACCGGGCCCTACAATTCCCTGCTTGCTGGCCTTACGCCCACCGGTTCCATGCTCGCGACCTGGACTCCATTTATTTCAGTGAACGTCATCAGGTTTGCCTGCGACGGCAATAAAGACGGATCTCTACAATATAACGGCACGGCGACCACAAACGGAAACGCCATTTATAGCCAAATCAAAAATTGTCTTACCGGCCTCTGTGAAACCGGCATTGCTATGGATGACACCAATCTCAAGGGATCGACTAATGACGCGGCTAATCATCCCGATAACTGGGTACACGGCGGCGCCGGAATATTATGGGGATCATACGACGATTATCCATATACTCTAAGCGATTCGAAAGATTATTGTAACGCTGTCAAATATAAAACCCGTGTTGCTTATCCGACGAGCTCTTCAACTTCTAATGCCTTTTTTTATATCTTTGTAAAATAAAATGAAATTGTTTTGTCCTGCCTTATTCCATTTTTTTCTATCTTAATTCTCGCTTCATGCCTCGCCTTACTTCCTCCCCCCGTATTCTCCACCCCGGCTTCCCCCCGTCCCAAACCCGCAGTTTGGGACGGGGTTTCACCCTCCTCGAACTCCTCCTTGTCATAGGAATCCTTGGAATCCTCGGAGGAATCACCTTCGTAGCCTTGAATCCCCAGGAACTCATCGCCGA
>JAMCQZ010000003.1 GCA_023380305.1 Patescibacteria group bacterium | reverse complement strand
ACCAAAATCGGGGCTTCCGGACTATCCGAAGCTGTCCACAAGCGAGCGCCCGCTTTCGAAAATCTCAAAACCCGGCTGAAAATTACTTCCCAAAATCCGAATACCAAACATCGTTATTCCACCTCCAAAACGGTCCCATGCCGGCCATTACCCACAGTTTGTCTTTGAAAACCATCACCTCGTGGTCTTCCCTGCCCGGCCAAGCAAAATCGTTTCCGGCTTTCAGCCAATCCTTTCCGTTAGCCGAATACCAGACATCCTGGGTTCCCTTCTCGTTGATCGTCCCCCAGCCGCTTACAAGCCACAGGCGATTATCGTAATTTACAAGCGGCATGCCGTGTCTTTCCTCCCAAGGAGCATTTCCGTTTTCCAAAACCCAAACCTTACCGTCGGCCGAGCTCCAAACGTCGTTCATCGCCTTGCCGTGACTCAGTCCTCCGGCCACCCACAACTTGCCGTTGAAGACCGTTGTTCCGTGGTCGTACCGACCAGCCCAGCCTCCGTCCGAAGTTGCCAAATTCCAATGAATGCCGTCTTCGGAATTCCAAACGTCATTTTTGAGATTCTGTTCGCCGAGCTTGGCGCCGTAGCTCAATCCTCCGATCATCCAAAGCTTTCCCTGGAACACGGCCGAAGTCTGGCCTTCCCTCGCCCCCCAAGGCACGTCTCTTAAAACTTCTCTCCAATGAATGGCGTCATCCGAAACCCAGATGCCCGTGCGATAACCGGTTGTCGTGCTCCAGCCGCCGAACATCCAAAGCTTGCCTTTAAAATATTCGATGGATATCGAACGTCGCGGCGACCATTCGGCGTGCTCCCGTTCGAGCGTCCAGTTGATGCCGTCTTCCGAACTCCAAATATCGTTAAAATGCGGCGCTACGCCATAATTGTTTTCGGCTTCCGAAAATCCCCTCAAGCCGCCGAAAATCCACATCTTGTCGTTAAAAACTATCCCGCCCTGCGAATCCCTCGGGCTCCAGTCCGCGTGGGCGGTCGCCTCTTTCCAGGCCAATCCGGCCGGATTGGTTCCCAGACTTGCCGGTTCTGTCTCGACGGGCTCGACATAGTTCCTTTCGTCGGACAAAACCCGATCCTGGTTCATCTCGATCCGCCAGCCGCCCCAATTGTAAAGTCCCCATATAAAAATGACTGCCAGACCGACGACCATTAAAGCTTTTTTAAATGTATCCATGTTGATAATTTATTTTTGTTTGTCCAAAACTTTCCGAAGCTCTTCTCTGACAACCAGCCGATCGTCCCAGGGAGACTTCTTCCCTCCGATAATGATCGCTTGCTCCGCTCCCTTGCCCGTGATTAAAACCACGTCGCCTTTTTTCGCGAGCGACAATGCTTTATTGATGCCGGCCCTCCGGTCTTCGATCAAGAAAAGATTTTCTCCCCTTTTCTTGCCGGCCTCCTCGCTAGCCTTGGCAATATCTTCGATAATCGGCATCGGTTCATCTTCATACGGATCAACGTTCGAAACAATGACGTAATCGGCTTTCTCTCCGGCCAAGCGGCCCATTACCGGACGCTTGGTTTTGTCCCGGCCTCCGCCCTCGGCTCCGAGCAAAACGATAATGTGGTTCGGCGACATGCTTTTGGCGGTTTCAAGCACGGCGGTCATGCTTTCTTTCTCATGGGCGTAATCGACAAAGACCACAAAATCCTGACCCTCCTCTATTTTTTCCATCCGGCCCGGAATGAGTTTAAGTTGTTTCAAACCGGAAGCAATATCTTGGGCCGAAATTCCCAGCTCTTTACCGATAACGACGCCCGGAAGGGCGTTATAGACGTTAAAAACCCCGGGGATGCCGATGACGTAATGCTCCGGACCGAGATCGAAACTCGTTTCGTCGTTTAAGGTTTCTATATTCTGCGCCTGGTAATCAGCCGGTTTTTTAACGCCGAACGTAATTTTTTTATCCGCCTCGAAACTCAAGAAATAATCCTTGTGCTCGCTGTCCGCGTTGACCACGAAGGTCTTCTTAATCGGTCGCCCATCCAAAACCTTCTTTTTGGTTTTGACGAGATTCGCGAAAATCTTCCCCTTGGCTTTTTTATAATTTTCGAAATTTCCGCCGTGCGAAGGGAGGTGCTCCGGCGTCAAATTGGTAAACACCAGGAAATCGTATTCGATGGCTTTGTAGCGGAACTGATTTACTCCCTCGGAGGTGGTCTCGACGATTGCCGCCCGGCAGCCAGACTCGAGCATTTTTTTGAGCCATCCCTGGATGATAAACCTGCCCGGCATGGTCATGTGGTAAATATTCGGATATTCCTCGTTTCCCACCCTGATGTTCGCCGTGCTGACCAAGCCCGTTTTCCAGCCAGAAGAATTGAGAACCGACCAGATGAAATTGGCCGTCGAAGTTTTCCCCTTGGTGCCGGTAACGCCGATCACGAGCATTTTCCGAGACGGAAATCCGGAGAAAAAAGCCGCCAGCTCAGCCATTGAATAATGATAAAGTCTCAAGACGGACAACGGCACCAGTTTTCTTAAAAATGATTTCATCGTTGAAATAGTTTCCTTAAAATATAAAGATAATACCAAAACGGCTTGATAGCCAAATCGTAAAAGGCCGAATATTCCCTGATAAAACCGCCGAATTTCTTTTTGTAGACGGAAATCCCCTCCCAGCTCTTGTTTAGACCCTTGTGACTGATGCCGCCGAAGCTGTAATAAGCAAAACCCAGCTCCCTGGATTTCTTGGCGCTTTCCCACTGACAAAGATACGAAGGCATCAGCTCGCGATACTCCGAAGACGAAGCCCCGAAGAGAAAAAAAGCGGTTTCTCCGTGGAGAATAACTAAATTCGCCACCAGAAGTTTGTCTCCGAAAAAAGCCAGGGCCAGGAAGGAATTTTTGCGCTTTTCGGCGCTGTTGAAGATTTCCTCGTAATAGCTCCGAGGATGAAGGTCAAATCCGTCGCGCTTGGCGGTTTCGGTCATCAAACCATAAAAATCTTCAAAATAATCCAGAAAATTTCTGGAGACAATTTTCACGGCCACTCCTTTTTTAAGCGCCAGCCTGATATTATACCTCGCTTTCGGCTCCATAGACATAAAGATTTCGTCCTCCGGCTGACGAAGGTCAATCACCCGCTCGGCCCGCGGTTGGAAATAAGATCCTCGGTAGGAACCCTTCGGCGATTTGATGAAGAATTTCCCGGCGATCTTTTCCAGGCGGTCCCTCAAAGGCGGCCAGAAATCCAACCTGATAAAAATCGTCCTCCCGTCGTTAAAAACCTCTTTCAGGGATTTTTTCAAAAAATTGGCGGTTTTCTCCGTTAAATTGTTTTTTAGAACCGGACCGTAGGGGATATAGATGTAGCTCCGACCGAAGGGCAGCGGATAACGGATAGCTTGGATGGTCGCTATTATTTCGCCGTTATCTTCGACGATAAATCTCCTCACTCCTCTTTTCTCTTCTGCCTGCCAGTCGCCGTAAAACCAGGCCTGGGTGAAAGCCGCGCCGGAATTGACCACGAGCGGATTAAATTCTTTTTCGGAGGTTATCTCAACCAGATTCATAAGAATACTTTAACACAAAAAGCCTCGGGATATCCGAGGCTGCCGCAGGCACAAAAACTCCGTCTCGGCAATCCCGTCAAATTAATTTGTGGTGTTTGTTGGAAAAAGTCAGAACTCATTTTGAACAAAATCCCGACTAATTCTCTACGCCCCGCCGCCGCTTGCTTCGCTCGCTGTTCCGAAAAAAAGTTTTCTCCGCATTTTTTTATTTTGCGCGCGATTTCTTTTTCTTCTAAAAGGAAAAGAAAACTTTTTTGCGGGACTCTGCTCTGAACGAGCAGGGCGGCGGGGCTTCGCTTCGGCTCGGGCGCGGCGGAATTCCCCCCACACCCCCTTCCGCCGTGCCCTCGCTTGGGCTTCTCAAAAATTTTTCGGCGGGTTTTTCTAAATATTAGCTTATTTTCAAAACACTTTCAATTTCCGCTTCTGGCAAATTTTTGATTTTATCTTTCAGTGTTTCAACCCAAGACGGCACGCCGATTGAACTTTCAGCTATTTTCTTTTTGACTTCAATAAACAAATCTAATCCCTTTTTTGAGGTATCAAATCCCAAACTATTTTCAAATTCTTTTTCAAAACCTAAATACTTATCTTTCGGCGTGCCGTCTGGGTAATCTATTCCGGTTTCACCAAACAACTCTAAAATCGCTTTATTTTTATTTATATTGCCTTGTTTTTCGTCTGTGCTATCAAGCTCTTTGTCGCCGTCAAAAACCACATAGCAGGGTATTCCAAATTCGGAATACAAACGATAGAAACGATCAATCTCGCTTTTACTGCCGCAACGAACGATAGAAATTCCTTCTTTAATGAAATCAAAACCAATCAAATCAAAAAAGTAAGGCAACATAAGTGTTTCCGATTGACCTTCAACCAAGATAATTTTCTTCGCAAAAAATCCTTCGTTGGCTTTTTGCGTATCACCTGTATTTTCGTATGCGTTTTTATAGTGTAATAATAAATCTTCTTCCGAAGAATCAATGTTGTTTCGTTTCTTTAAATCTTTAACGAAATCTCCGACTCTGGCGTATCTCAAAAATGTTCCTTTTTCTTTTGTTTTTCTGACAATGAAAATTTCATTAAAATTTCCGGCAGACAAAAAATTTGGCGAATGAGTAGTATAAAAAACTTGTGTTCCTTCTCTGATTATATTTCCATTTACATCTTTTTTGTTTTCAGACAATTCCCGTAAAATTTTATAAAAATTCCTTTGTGCCTGCGGATGTAAAAATAATTCCGGCTCATCAATAAATATCGGACTTTTATTCGCCAAATTTAATTCCGAATACGCTTTCAGAATAGCGATTGATATTGACGCTTGGACACCCATTCCCAAATTTGACGCTTGAAACTCAAGCCCCATGTCTTGTTCTTTAACTATCAACTGCAATGTCCGATAAAAATTCCACGGATCGTATAAGCTCAAATCAACAATAAAATCGGATTGCGGCCTGTTAAGCTGTTTTGCACTTTCTTCCTGCAAAATAGTCATAAACTTTTTCATGACTTCTTGCCCGCTTTCGTCTTTCACGGAAAAAAGCAATTTGTCTCTAATAAAAGTTAGCCACTCTTTCAGCCATTCTTTTTTGGCTTTTGTCTGTTTATTATATTCCATTGATTCGCCAAGAAATTTTTTGTTTATCTCTTGTAGAATACGACCAACCAGCGACCATTTATTTGAGGGCAAATAATCAAGAATTTCTCTATCCACTCCCAAATAAGCACAGCAATATTTTTCTCTGTTTTCGTTTGAACAATAATTACCGTTATAGTTCAAGCCCGATTTTGTTCTGCCGTAATTGTCCGTCCATTCCTCGGTTAGTTCTAAATAATTATTGTCGTCAAAATCAAGACGAATGGCGATTTTATTGTTCTCATCACCCATAAATCTATCTTCCTTTTTTGTGGAATTAAAAGACGGATAAATCGGACCTAAAAGCCAATTGATAGCGTCAAAAATATTGCTTTTGCCGGTGCTATTTGCACCAATAAAAGCATTTAAGCCGGAGTCCGGCTCAAATTCCAAATGCTTAATGCTTTTATAATTATCAATCGTGATTTTGGTTATTTTCATATTTGCTTGATGATGCTTTCAATTTTGCGAGGTAAATCGTGTTCCCAAATTCTAAAAATTTTCCAACCTTGTTTTTTATAGTATTTTGAAACTTCTTTGTCCCTTGCGACATTCCTTGTTATCTTTTCTGTCCAGTATTTTTTGCGGACGGTTGGAATACGACAATGTTTTTTGCACCCGTGCCAAAAACAAGAATCAACAAAAATCGCCGTTTTATATTTTGGTAAAACAATATCCGGCTTTCCAAAATACTTGCCAGAATTTTTGCGATACCGCAAGCTCGCTTTCCATAATTCTTTGCGAAACAATATCTCCATTTTGCTGTCCTTGCTTTTGACATGAGACATTATTTCGCTTCGCTTTTGTTTTGACACTGTGTCCATACATACTTAATTGCTAAAAAGTTCAACAGGGTTAATTTTGAATTGCAACATTTTTGCCGAATCCCGCCCGGCGTCTCCGCCTTTTCTTTGCATTGTTATTTTCCCGATTTTCAAACTGCCCTGATTTGTAATTCTTACCGGACCATCGGCAAAAACATTCATAGCGTGATTTATAGATTTCAAAACCCAACTGCTTGTGCCGTTGGTAACCAAGGCGACCAACATCCAACCCGCCGAAAATTTGCCTCTGCCTTTCAAAATATCGGAAACAACCAAAATTTTGTTTTTGGTGAAATAATCAATAATTTTTTGTTGTTCGTTTTCGCTCATTTCATTCAAAAACATTCTTCGCTTGTCTTTCAATCCCGATTTTGTCGGGGCGATTTCACCTGTAAAAGTTTTCAAAATTTTGGTTATATCCGCCGGAATTTCCCACATCTCAACATATTTATCTACCCACCTTTTGTCTATTTGATTAAATCCTTGCGGGTTGCTGACTAATTTTATAGACAAATTTTCGGCAGCTATCGCTTTCTTGAGATAAATCGTTATCTGAACCTGAACATCGGCTTTGTATCCGTGCAATTTCATCGCTTCCACTTTTTCAATTTCTCTAATGGGATAACCCATTATCGCCAACCATTTTTGAGCGTCCTTGTCTTTTCCCCAATCGTTAAACTTTCGGACTATATCATCCTCGTTTCTAAATCCGCCTTTTGCGGTTTGCGAACCCCATTTTATTAAATCTTCTTTATTCATAATGATTTATGTAATTAAGCAAACTTTTACCAATCGCTTCAATCGTGCTAACCGTCATAGCATTTCCGGCTTGGCTCAATAAATAGACATCGGCAATTTTGCCTTTTGTTTTCTCGCTTAAATTTTTTGGAAACCCTTGCAAAAGCAAAGATTCAAAACCGGACAATCGTCTAAATTTCCCGTTTCTAACATATAAAATGCCATGCCGTCCCGTTCTTAAAGTCGGCACTTTGTTTCTGTATAATCTCAAATCAGATTGTCGGGTATCCAAAACCAAATAATCGTCTTTGAGCAATTTTTCAATTTTGAATAATCCTTTGTTATATTTATTGTCCAGATATTTCAAAAATGTTTCGTAAGCTCTTTTTTTTTCGTTAAACTCCATTTCGCCGTCATCAATCAAATAATCTTGAACATCGGGCGGAAAAACTGGCTTTGGCCATTCAAAATTATTTCCGTTCACGAGGTCTTTTCTTATCCCGACAAAATATATTCTTTCGCGCATTTGAGGAACGCCATAATCCAAGCTATTCAAAACTCGGTGATAAACTTTATATCCAGCTTTGTCTAATTCTTCCAAAATAATTTTTAAAGTTTTTCCGCCCTCGTGATTTACCAGTCCTTTTACATTTTCCAAAATGAAATAAGGCAAATTTTTGGCGTTCATTATCTTAATCAAGCCATAAATAATTTGGCCTCGGTGGTCGTTCATTCCTTTTCGCTGACCGATAACGGAAAAAGATTGACAAGGAAATCCGGCAATCATTAAATCGAAATCTGGCAAATCGTCCGGGTTTATTTTCATCAAATCGCCATGATTCTTTTCCTCTTGTCCAAAAAATTCTCGGTAGGTTCTTTCGGCGTATTTATCTATTTCGGAAAATCCGACACAACTTAACCCCAAATTTTGAAGCCCAAGCCGTCCCGCGCCGATTCCAGCACAGAAATCAACAAATTTTAAGTTCTTTTTTTGCGCGGTTGCCATACTCATTTGATTAAATCTTCAATCGGAACATTTAACGCTTTGGCAATCTTTTTAAGCGTATCAACAGTCGGGTTTTGTTGCTTGCCCGCTTCAATGTTGATTATCGTATTATTGGACACATCGGCAAGCCGCGCCAGTTTTTCCTGCGACAAGCCCAGTTTTTCCCTTATTCGTTTGATTTTACTTGACTCTACCATATTTGAATAGTAATATTAAATTGTGGTATAATTGATTTATGCTTAAACTTCGCAACCACAATATAATATTACCAAAATATTTGGAAATAGTAAAGAAAAAAGGGAGTTCCTTAATCTTTTCCGCGTCGGGAGGGCGGGACAAGGAAAAGAAAGAAAAACCCGCCGAAAAATTTTTGAGAAGCCCAAGCGAGGGCACGGCGGAAGGGGGTGTGGGGGGAATTCCGCCGCGCCCGAGCCGAAGCGAAGCCCCGCCGCCCTGCTCGTTCAGAGCAGAGTCCCGCAAAAAAGTTTTCTTTTCCTTTTAGAAGAAAAAGAAATCGCGCGCAAAATAAAAAAATGCGGAGAAAACTTTTTTTCGGAACAGCGAGCGAAGCAAGCGGCGGCGGGGCGTAGAGAATTAGTCGGGATTTTGTTCAAAATGAGTTCTGACTTTTTCCAACAAACACCACCAAATTTGATTAGTTGCCTCGCTCGGTGTTTCGCGTCTTGCTTCGGCTGGCATTTCGGCAAGATAATTCCACGGATTTTTGAACGAAACGGAGAGCGCGCCCGCCGCAAGGCGGCGGTTCACAAACTTTTAAGTTTGTATTGCGGCTTTGCCGCAAGAGCCGATGGTTTGTCTTTCGCCTTCGGCGAAAGCTAAAATGAGATTTTATTAAATTGTCGGTGTAAAACGTTGCCTTTTTTCAAAAATTAAAAACTTCTAAAAACTATGATTAAATACTTTATCTATTGTCGCAAATCAAGCGAGGACGAAGAAAGACAAGTTTTGTCCATTGAGGCCCAGCTCGCCGAGCTTCGGGACTTCGCCAAACAAAACAATCTTTTTGTCGCAAAAGAATTTACTGAAAGCAAGACGGCCAAAGAGCCGGGCCGGGAAGTTTTTAATTTTATGCTTTCGGAAATTGAAAAAGGCAACGCTTCGGGAATTTTAGCGTGGAATCCCGACAGGTTAGCCCGCAATAGCGTGGACGGCGGCAAAGTTATTTATCTCGTGGACACGGGCAAAATCCAATCGCTAAAATTCCCAACATTTTGGTTTGAAGCGACACCGCAAGGGAAATTTATGCTCTCTGTCGCTTTCGGACAAGCGAAATATTACACCGACAATTTAAGAGAAAACATTTTGCGGGGAATTAGGCAGAAAATCAGACGAGGCGAACTTTCGGCAAAAGCCCCGCTTGGATATTTTAATGAACCTCGTTTGCGGACGATTGAACCCGATAAGAAAACTTTTAACAAAGTGAAAGAAGTTTTGCGGGCTTTTGCCACAGGCGAGCATACGCTTACATCAATTCAAAGCAAAATGTTTTCTCTTGGCTTGGTTGGCAAAGACGGAAAACCGATTCACCTTTCAACAATTCAAAAAATCCTCACCAATCCGTTTTACTACGGACATTTTCGTTATCGCGGCGAGATTCATCAAGGATCGCACAAGCCAATGATTTCAAAGAAACTTTTTGACCAAATTCAGGAAGCGTTGATTTTGAACGGCAAGCCCCGCAAAAAGCGAGGACCGAAAAACTTTTTATTTCTCGGTTTTGCGACTTGCAGGGAGTGCGGGTATGCGATAACGGCGGAAAGAAAAATCAAAAAGAGCGGGTTGCGCTATCACTACTACCATTGCACCTTCAAGAGCAAAACCCGCAAGTGTTCGCAAACCCGCTTTTTGCGGGAAGAAAAACTTGCCGAACAAGTGAAAACGATTTGTCAAAAAATTTCTTTACCTGATGTTTGGCGGGAAAAATATCTTGCCAAAGTGAAAGAATGGGAAAACGAAAACCGCCAAACATCGGACCTTTTCGCTAAAAATCTCAAAACAGAACTTTCCGCCATTAAAACAAAAATAGACCGCCTAATGGACGGCTATCTTGAGGGCAGTTTTGAACTGGCGGAATTTCAGGAAAAGAAAAACAAATTAATGGCGGAAAAGAAAGATATTGAGGAAAAATTATCGGATTTTGAGCGAAAAGGAAATCATTGGCTCGAACTCACCCGAAACTGGATTTTAGAGGCTAACCAAGCCAAAAATCTCATTTTGTCTGAAAATTTTTCGGAAATGAAAAATTTTCTCAAAACCATCGGCTCGAACCGCCGCCTTGCGGCGGGCGCGCTCTCCGTTTCGTTCAAAAATCCGTGGAATTATCTTGCCGAAATGCCAGCCGAAGCAAGACGCGAAACACCGAGCGAGGCAACTAATCAAATTTGGTGGACCTAGGGAGAATCGAACTCCCGTCTCGGCAATGCGAATGCCGCGTTCTACCACTAGACCATAGGCCCGGGACTAGCTAATTCAGATTAGCAGCCCTTAACACATTTTTCAAAGATTAACCTCGGAGCATTTTTTCGGCTTCGGACCGGGAAATAAGATCTCTTTTTTTAATTTCCTCCTCCACTGTTTTTTTCACCATCTCTTCGAGCATCCGCTTGCTCTCCTCGGCCTGCTTCATCATGTCGCGGAGCTCGTCCGGAGACATGTTCTTCATCAACTCCTGCGCCGCTTTCATCTGATCGAAAAATCCCATTTTGTTATAAACCTAAATCTTCGTGAATATTTTGCATCGACCGCACGGCCAATTCTGCCATTTTCTCAAGCGTAATTTCAAGATGCTCCGGCGCCTCGAGCAATAGTTCGCGGTTTACTCCCCTCGCGAAAGCCTTTTCCTTGAATCTTTTCAAAACCGTTTCCGGTGTAACGTCAACAAGCTTTTTGCTCGGCAAAACCAAGGCGCTCGCGACCACTAAGCCGGTGATCTCCTCGCAGTAATAAAGCGCCTTCTCCATTAAAGTCTCCGGCGCCTCCACTCCGGACATGAAATTATGCCGACGGACAGCCAAAGCCACTTCTTCAGGAAACTCGGCTTCGCGAATAATGGCTTCGCCGACTTTGCCATGCTCTTCCGACTGGGTAGCCGTTTTTTCCCAATCGACGTCATGCAAAAGTCCGGATAGTTCCCATAAATCTTTCTCGGCCGGAACACCGAAATAAAGAGCGAGTTCGGCCATCAGAGCTCCGGCCGCAAGATTGTGCTTGATTAGATTCTGGCCCTGGATGTTCTCCCGAAGGAGACCGAGCGCCGCTTTCCGAAAATCCATGATTCTATTTTGCCAAATTTTGCGGGGTTCCGGCGGCGAACTTCTCGATATTATCGACGGTCGTGTCGAGAATCCTTTGCAGAGCCTCTTTGGTGTTGAAAGCGTTATGGGGTGTCAGCACGACATTATCCATATCGACGAGGATATGATTTTCCAGAATGGTTTTCAAATCATGCTCCTCCGGCCGACCATAAAGCAGAAACTGCCGCTCGTCCTGGGTCGGGACTTCCTCTTCCAAAACATCAAGTCCGGCTCCGCCGAGGCTGCCGCTATTCAAGGCTTCAATCAAAGCGGTTGTGTCGACGACCGGGCCTCTCGACGTATTGATTAAAACACAGCCTTCCTTCACCATGGCTAACGTGTCTCTATTGATCATGTGCGTCGTCTCCGGCAAGAGTGGCACATGCAAGGTGATGACGTCCGACGTTTTTAAAAGCTCCTCGAAGCTTACATATTTGAACCCAAGCTCGGCATCCAATCCGGATTTGGGGAAAGCATCGTAGGCGATAACATTCATCCCGAATCCCTTAGCGATACGGACAACATACTGACCGATGCGTCCGGTGCCGACAACGCCGATCGTTTTACCCTTAAGGTCAAATCCCTGCAGCCCTTTCAAATCAAAAGAGCCCGTCTCCCGGATGCGGTCGAAAGACTGATAAATCTTCTTGGAAATCGCAAGCAATAATCCGAAGGCATGTTCGGCGACAGTGTTCTCGCCATACGAAGGGACGTTGCTGACTATAATGCCCCGATTGGCCGAAGCCGCCAGATCGATATGGTCGAAACCGGTGGTACGCGTGGCGATCAATTTCAGATTCGGCAGAACATTCAAAACCGATTGGTCGATTTTCGATCCGGTGAAAACCGAAAGCGCGTCAAAATCTTTTATTTCCGGCAAACTGTCTTTGTCTATCCGGGCGGGAGAAAAAAAGAGCTCGTGGCCGGGAAGCTTCGACTTCAGATATTCCGCTTCCCAATCTTCGATCTCGAAAAAAGAAATCTTCATAAGATTAATCTTAACGGAGGCCGCAAAATTCAACAATGGCGGCTGTCTGAAAATCGGCGCCGTGGGCGCCGATTCCTTACATGTTTTGACTGTCTCTCTCCTCTACGAAGATTTTTTACACTCTGCCAAATATTTATTGGCTTCTTTCGGCCAGACAACGATGGCTATTGCGTAAATGGCGGCCGCGAACAAAAGAATCACGTGCATCAAGCTGTCTATTATTCCCTCCGGCTGATTAACCACCAGATATTCCCCGAAGAATCCAACTGCGAGCAAAAACGAAGCCAGGATCGTCAATCCGTAATACGTTTTAAAAAACGAACCCGTCAAAGTCCGGCTCTGCCGATAATTGAAAACAACCATAACCGCGCCGATCACAGCTCCCGACAGGTGAACCAACGGGATAAGCGAAATAATCATTGTTTATTTTTTAATTCAACCTTTTATCGAATTATATCACGAAAAGGATTCTATCTGACGTAGGATTTGTAAACCCAACCCTCAATCACCTGCTCCCCGTTTATAAGCACCGATGATTTGAGCGGGATACGAATCCAATCGCCCTTCTCCTCAAGAACGCGGTATTGCTCTCCGGCATAGGCCTTAGCGACAACCGCTGAATCCGTGGTGGCCGATCGTCTCACGTTCAACCAGCCGATCGGCGTCTCCTGGACCGTAATCGTTCTCGTCTCCGCCGACGGAGTCGGGGCGATCTCCCCATCAAGATTGCTCAGATAGGCTTCTTTGCTCGGGCACCCGGCAGGGTTTATCCCCCAAACTCCGCTCGAGAGATAAACGCAAAAACTATAGGAGCCGTTATTTTGCTTTTTATAAAAATATGGCTTGTCGAACTCGGGATCGCTGTAATTTTTCGGAATGTATCCACCGGCGAGCAAACTGGTCAACTTATCCGGGAGGACCTTTTTCTCGACGCTGTATTTTTGGAGGCCGGCGATGACGCTTCCAGCGTCAGCCAATCTCACTTTGTCGACAACCAGTCCGTCTTCCAGCTTTTTAAGAGCGGTGCCGCAATCCCCGACCGCCGCGCCGTTGTCGACAAGACAGGCGCTATAACCGCTCCTATTCGCGAGTCTAAATCCAAAGCCTATTCCCGCAATTACGAGAAGAAACACAAATATTCTCACATAGATCGACAGCCTCTTTTTTGCGTGGGTGTCTTCCTCCTCTGATCCTTCTTCCAATACGGGCCCTTCTTCCAGTCCGTCAGATTCAGGGCAGGCGGACGCGACGCGGTTCTTCAAAAAAAGGACCGTCTCCTCGGCCGCAACGGACGGCTTTTCTGACTCTTCGGAATCATTTTTGACAATATGGAGATTTAATCCTCCTTCATCTTTATCTTCTTTTTTGGCTCTTCTTGGCATAATACTCATATTATATTTCATTCTCCTTTTTTGTCGAAAAGAAATTGTGGACGGAAGCACAAAAAGCAGATATTCAAAAATCGCCGCAAGGGCGATTTTTGAATATGTCGGGCTGCCGAGAATCGAACTCGGTCTTTACGCACCCGAAGCGCACGTACTACCGGTATACGACAGCCCGATCTGAAACTCAATATATTTAACCCCAAAAAAAGGCTTTCGTCTACTTCTCGCCGGTGGTGCCGAAGCCTCCCCGGGTTTTCTCGGCCATACGCTCCGCTTCTTCCCATTCGGCTTTCTCATATTTTAAGACCGCCCCTTGGCAGATGCGATCCCCTTTTTCCACCACGACCGACTGATCGGTAAAGTTAAAACAAGCTGCTTTATATTCATCTTCGTCTCCGCAAAAGTCCGAGTCCATCACTCCGAGGCCGTTTATAAGCATCAAACCTTTTTTATGGAGAGAGCTCCGCGCAATCAAGAATATAACATAGCCCTCCGGCGCCGCGATCGCTACATTTAAAGGAATATAACCGATTTTCCGCGGCAGAATTTCCACCCGCTCGCGGCTCGAAAGGTCGAAGGCTCCGGCCCCGCAAGTCTTATATTCCGGGAGAGGAAGATCTTTATCAAATCTTTTGATCCGGATTCGCATTATTTGACGTAATGTTTCCTTTTTATTTCCTCCTCGACGCCCTCCTCGAATTCCTGCTTCGCTGTTTTGGCCTTAGCGGCCATGGCCAAAAGCTCCTTGTCCGACAGATCGTTCAACTCCGCGGCCCGCTTTTCAAGCTCCGATTTATTGTTCAGCTTCGGATCGTCCAAAACCTCTTCGAGAAGAATATTTAAAATCCAACCTATCCGCGGACCGGGCTCGAGACCGAGCGCCTCCATTAGATCATTCCCGTTCAATTTGACCATCTTCGGAGAAATCGGATCCCGCCTCACCTTGTCGATCATAAAAAGCAGGTGCCTCGTCTTATAGGGCACCGCTTTGGGAACGCCCGAACCGATGCGGTCGGCTTCGCGAAGCTTTAAAAGATCATCGACGTTTTCCGCGCCGACTCTCGCCAAAAACCTCCTCACTCCGGCGGCGGTCACTTCGTCGACGTTGTAATAAAAAAGATGGTGCCTCACGAGGTGGACGACATAATCGGCTGTTTTTTTGGAGAACTTCAATCGCTCCATGATTTTTTTGGCGATTTTCGCGCCAACCACTTCATGGTTATAAAAAGTCGAGTCCGGCCCCTCGCCCCTCTTGGTATCGGGCTTGCCGATATCATGGAGCAAGGCTGCCAATCTGACTTCGAGGGAATAATTCTTCTTCGCCGCGTAATCTAGCGACTTCACGGAGTGCTCCCAGATCGAAAAAACATGGTGTTTGTTCTGGCCAACTCCGATGCCCTCGCGAAGTTCAGGAACGACATAACGCAAGAGTCCGACTGCCTCGAGCAGTTCCACGCCTTCGGCCGCTCTTTCGGTCATGATGATCTTTTCAAACTCGTCCCGGATACGCTCTTCCGAAACCGATTTCAGCAAATCGGCGTTTTTGCTGACGGCCGCCAAGGTCTTCTCCTCTATTTCAAATCCGAGCTCAGCCGAAAATCTCACGGCCCGCATCAGGCGCAGGGCGTCCTCTTCAAAACGTTTGTCCGGATCGCCGACCGTCCGGATAATTTTCTTTTTCAAGTCGGTTTCGCCGCCGAAAGGATCGATAACACCGTCCGCTTTCTTCTTGATTACGGCCAGGGCGAGCGCGTTCACAGTGAAATCCCGACGAGAAAGATCCTCCTCGATGGTTTTCGCGAATTTGACCTCGTCTGGGTGCCTCTTGTCCGAATATCTCCCCTCGATCCTGAAAGTAGTCGCCTCGACGATCTTTAAGGCCGGATCATCCGACTCGGTCTTGATACCCACGGTGCCGAAGGTGTTTTCGTAAATGCTGTCTTTGAAAAGTTCCTGCATTTCCTCGGGTTTGGCGTTGGTCGCCACGTCCCAATCCTTCGGCTTTTTACGGAGCAAAAAATCGCGAACCGAACCGCCGACGACATAAGCCTCGAAACCGGCCTTCTCCAATCTCGAGATAACGGCGTTAACCTCCTCGGGAATATCCATTATATATGTATCCTAACCCATTCCGGGCGATGATGATAAAACGACTGATTTTGCGCTCCCACCGGGAATCGAACCCGGGTTTCCAGGATGAAAACCTGATGTCCTAGGCCACTAGACGATAGGAGCACGCTTTTTATAGTGCCAAAAAACAGGCCTCTTGGCAACAAACAAACGACTATTCCAAATGGATATCCGCCTTGAATTTCTCCAGGCGCTCTTTGAGCGCCGGATAAGACCTCAGGCTCGCGTCTTTCTCCAAAATATGCTCCGCCGACTGACGGCCAAGCTTAATCATCGCCGGATTTTGCAAAGCGCGCATGGTCGTGTCCGGAAGCCCCGTCTGTTCGGCTCCGAGTAAGGCCCCCGGTCCCCTGATTTCCAAATCCTTTTCTGCCAGCTCGAAACCGTTTTTGGCTTCGAGTAAGGCTTTTAATCTCTGTCCGGTCGTCTCGCTCGAAGATTCCGTGAAGAGAAAACAAAATGACTGATGTTCTCCTCGACCGACCCGACCCCGGAATTGGTAAAGCTGGGCCAAACCGAATCTCTCGGCGCCTTCAATCATCATGATGACGGCGTTCGGGACATCCACGCCGACTTCGACAACCGAAGTGGCGACCAAGATGTCCGATTTCTGCTCTTTGAAATCGGACATCGTTTTTTGTTTTTCCTCAGCTTTCATCTTTCCGTGGAGCATAGCCACCCGGAGATCCGGAAAAACTTTTTTGGACAATTTTTCAAACTCCTCTTTCACGGTTTTCGATTCCGACCAACCGGATTTTTTCGCGGACAAACCGCCGGCTTCGTTGTTTTCGTATTCGTAGACTAAATCGCCCGACTCGCTCTGGGATTCTATCCGCGGACAAATAACGAAAGCCTGGCGGCCCTTTCTGATTTCTCCCCGGATAAAAGCATAGGCCTTGTCGCGGTTCAGGGGATCGACGATTTTCGTGATGATCGGCTTCCGGCCGGACGGCAGTTCGTCAATCGTCGACAAGTCGAGATCTCCGAAAATGGTGATAGCGAGCGTCCGGGGAATGGGCGTGGCCGACATGCTCAAAAAATGCGGCACGAGTCCGGATGATTTTCTCGCTTGGTTTTGGACAAGTTCAGCCCTCTGGCGGACGCCGAAACGGTGTTGCTCATCGACGACAATCAAGCCTAAATTATTGAATTTGATTTTGCTCTCTCCGGAGGACTTGGCAATCAAGGCGTGGGTGCCAATCAAAATCTTGATTTTCCCGTTTTCCACCTCCTTCAACAAATCCTTCTTTCTCATCTCCGACTCCAAGCCGTCGCCGTAAAAAGCTAGGCTCGATTTGGCCGTCAGAAGCCCTATCGGGTGGCCAAAATCGGAGAATAACTTTTGGAAAGTCCGGTAATGCTGATTGGCCAGAATTTCCGTAGGCGCCATAAAAACCGCCTGATAGCCGCTCTCCGTTGTTTCCATGGCGGCGATGGCGGCGATGACTGTTTTACCGGATCCGACGTCCCCTTGAAGCAAACGGTTCATCGGTTGATGTCGTTCGAGATCTTTCAATATTTCATAAAGGCTTCTTTTTTGAGAAAAAGTGAGGTTATAAGGAAGCCTGCCGAACGCCCATTTTATAAAATCCAGATTGAATTCGATCGACGGCGCTTTGGTTTTCGCCAATCTTTTTTTCTCAAGCAAGGTGCCGAGCTGAAGCAAAAACAGCTCTTCAAAAGCGAATCTCCTCTTGGCTGCGATCTCTTCCTCCGAAGTTTTCGGGCAATGGACGCTTTTCAAAGCCTGGTTGATTTCCGGAAACCGGTTCTTCTTCAATATTTCTTCGGGAATAAAATCCGGAATATTTATAAGACGCGGCAAGACTTTACCGATTACAAACCTTATGCCCTTGGAAGTGAGGCCCTTGGTCTCGGGATAAATAGCCAGAAGCTCATGCTGCGGGAAAAGCTCTTTGATGTTCGCCTCGTCGGAAACGACCTCATAAGCGGGATTCGAAAGAAAAATTCCTCTTTTTCCGGAAAGAACCTTGCCGGAGAAAAAAGCCTGTTTGCCTTCACCGAGAACCCGCTTAATGAATGGTTGGCCAAACCAGATCGTCCTGATGCTGCCGGATTCGTCTTCGAGCGAAGCCTCGACAATGGCGAGTTTTTGGATCCAGCTTTTCCGAAAGCCGATCTTCTTGACCTTGGCTCGGATGACCGCATATTCTCCCGGACGCAAATTTTTGATGTCCGTTATGTGGCTCCAATCGTCGTAACGGACCGGGAAGTGCCACAAAAGATCGCCGACCGACGTGATGCCAATTTTTTCGAGCTTGGCGATAAATTTCGGACCGATGCCTTTGACCGAAGCAAGCGGGGTTTTCAGAAAAACCGAATTCATTGAATTAATGATAAGCCGCCACGGGCGAAAACGCGAAGAGCCGCTCTTTCGAGCGGCTCGCCTACGACTTAAAAACGCATCGGTGAAGGAACAAACCGGCCTTCGCCCCAATAGCCGGCCATCAGTCGACCCGTGAGTACCCGGCCAGGATCGCAGCAGCTCGATTTGTCGCAGAAGACCTCATCGTAACCGTTCCGGATTACGAAATCTCCGGGGGTCATCCGAGCCAAGGTCAAGAAGATCGTCGCGTAAAAGTCGAGATATTCCGCGATCTTCCGGACGTCTCCTTCCGGAAACGGCAGGTGGAATCGACGACCGCGAATATCGAGGACCGCCAACGGACCGAAACGGGGTGCCACAGGAAAGTTTGGAAGATACCTGCATACCGACCGCCAACCTGACCAACAAAGGTATTGGGCGTAAAGAACGGTGACTCTTGCTCCGACTCCTCGAAGGACGCCACTAAACATCTGACCCCCTCCTTATTGCGGAATCTTAATAAGGTCATAGCACGCACAAATTTCGCTGTAAAGAAGATTTGAAAAAAATCGATGGACGGATTATATTTTCCATATCCCCCCTATAGATCAGTTGGTATCCGGCAGCCGCCGGATTAAGGAGAATTTTTTAAATTATTCATGTTTTGGATATATGTAATCCAAAATAGAGAGGGCAAAATTTATGTCGGCCAAACAAACGATCTTGATCAAAGATTGCGACGACATAATAGACTTTTGCTGTTCAAGAAAAACGCTTATACCTGCAGGAACGCGGCTAGCGAGTGGAAAATAATTTATAAAGAGAGTTATGATACTAGGGCTGAAGCATTGAAAAGAGAAAAACAATTAAAAAGCCACCAAGGCAGAGAGTTTATCAAAAGAATCCCCCTATAGCTCAGTTGGTAGAGCTGCTCCCTCTTAAGGAGAAGGTCGTAGGTTCGAGTCCTACTGGGGGGACACATATCAACGCCAGGCCTCGCTATTAAGCGCGGACTTCTTATCTGTTAGAATGGGTTGACGCTCCTGTGGTGAAACGGATATCACGGCTGGCTTCGAACCAGCTGTTGGGGGTTCGATTCCTCCCGGGAGCACAAACTCCAAAAATCTAAAACCCGCCGATAAGGCGGGTTTTAGATAATCCCCATGGAGCTGCTTGGATGTCGATGAGTCGAAAAATCGAACTGTTAATCAGAAGATCAACCTATTCTAAGCGAAAAGCGAAGAATCAAAGGAAATAATCCAAGCTGGCCTTCAGAAGCTCTGTCTTTCTATCAGATTTATCCAAGCAGCTCTATGGGGGTTATTAATCAGCTTAATCGAATATAGATTACCACACATATAAATACTTGTCAAGGGGGAACGGCTAAAGAAAAACCCGCCTTGCGACGGGATTCTCTTTTTAATCGCGTTTGTTCAAAGCGCGGTCGTCAGCGGTTACAAAACATTATCCGAGATACTCAAACCTCGGCATGATTTTGCCGTCCCGGGTAACCGTCTCCATAAACATCGCTTTCGGCCTCACCCAAAGACTGCCCGAAGGATACGGCGGATTATCGCGCAGCTCGCGATAAACAACTAGCTCTTCCAAAGTCTCGGTATGATGCGCCACGCCGATCACTTCGACCTCAAACCCCTTAAAATGTCTGTGCTTCCCCAACTTGATTTCATCCATATACGGATTATACACCCCCCGTTGATTTTATTTCTTGTGTTTGGCTGTCGACTTTTTCGCGGTCTTAATCTGAATCTTTTTCCGATAGTCCTCTATCGCCGCTTTGATCGCCTCTTCGGCTAAAACCGAACAATGCACTTTGATCGGCGGCAATCCCTCCAGGGATTCGGTTACGGCCCGATTGGAAATCTTCAAAGCGTCTTCCACGCTTTTCCCCTTGATAAGCTCGGTTGCCATACTCGAGGTGGCGATGGCCGCTCCGCAACCGAAGGTCTGGAATTTGGCATCGATCACTTTATCGTTTTTGATTTTTAAATACATCTTCATGATGTCCCCGCAGACCGGGTTGCCGACCACGCCAACGCCCTCGGGGTTTTTGATCTCGCCGACATTCCGGGGATTCATGAAATAATCCATTACTTTCGGGCTGTAAAGTTCTCCGGCCCCTTCTTTTTTGTGTTTTTTTCTATTTGATGGTTTCTTTGGCATTTCGAAATATTACCGGCGACCCTTATTTTCGCGCAAGGGGGACATCTTTCTTAATTTTTCGATAATTCCCGGCAAAACTTTTAGAAGATATATTACCTCCTTTCGGGTATTTTGCTCTCCGAAGCTCAACCTCAACGACCCATGGCTGTCAGCATGACCAAGGCCCAACGCCAGAAGCACGTGCGATGGTTCAAGGGATCCGGAAGTGCAAGCTGAGCCGGTCGAGGCGGCGACGCCCAATTTGTCGAGCATGAGTAAAATCGACTCACCCTCGACATATTTAAAAGAAACGTTGAGATTCCCCGGGAGTCTTTTATTCAAATCGCCATTGACAATCACATCAGGAATTGCCTCCAAAATGCCCCGAAGTGCCGCGTTGCGAAGACTTCGGACGCGCTTGATTTTCCGCTCCATATCTCTGGCGGCAAGCTCGATTGCTTTCCCGAGACCGACGATTCCGGCCGTATTCTCCGTTCCGGCGCGCATTCTTCTTTCTTGGCCCCCGCCATGGATAAAAGGCTCGATCCTTACCCCCTTCCTTATATAGAGGCTACCAACGCCCTTAGGCCCGTTGAATTTGTGTCCGGATAGGGAGAGCAAATCAATGTTCATTTTTTTCACGTCAACCGACGCATGGCCAATCGCCTGAACCGCATCCGTATGAAAATAGATACCCTTCTGCCGGCAGATCTTTCCGATCTCGGAGACGGGCTCGAGGGTGCCAATTTCATTATTGGCGAACATCACGCTTGCGAGAATCGTGTCTTTGCGGATGCTTTTTTTAAAATCTCCAATTTTTATGAAGCCTTTTTTGTCCACCGGAAGATAGGTTACTTTAAAACCCTGTCCCTCAAGAAACTCGGCGGCGTGAAGCACGGCATGATGTTCAATCTGGGTCGTGATGATGTGCCGGCCGCGGGAACGATTAGCGAAAGCGATTCCTTTTAAAGCCCAGTTGTCGGCCTCGGTGCCCGAACCAGTGAAATATATTTCTTCCGGATCGGCGTTTAAAACCTTGGCCACCCTTCCCCGGGCCTCGGAGACGGCTTGTTTGGCCGACCGGCCAAGGCTGTAAATGGAAGATGGATTGCCGTATTCTTTCCCAAGATAGGGCTTCATGGCCTCGAAAACCCGCGGATCCACCGGTGTGGTCGCGGCATTATCGAAATAGATTGTTTTGGAATTTCTTTTTACGCCTTTATTCATGACAAAACATGTATCTCAACGCGATCTCCCTTAACGGCTGTGTTCTCTTTTGAATTCGGAATAAGAGTAAATAAAAAGCCAGATTACCACCGCGACGGCTCCGCCGACAACGATTCCAAAAGAAACCTCTGGTCTGTAAAAAAGGCTGGCGATCGTTAAAGTCCCGAGCCAGATGAATAGATTCGCGGCCAGGCGGTGGGTTTTTCCCCACACCTTTTCGCTCGAAAGCGTCCAGGGGGTCCGGACTCCCAAAAACCAGTTTCTTTTCGTTTTTGCCAGGGCCCAACCGATAATATAGAAAAGCGCGGCAAACCCGAGAACAAGCAGTTTTGTCATGTCGAAAGCGTATCCGAGGTTCCAGGCGATCGTTAAAAGATAGATGTAAAAAAGAAAAGCGAGGATCGCCACGAATACCTTGTCGTAGACGCCGCGGAACTCGGCAATATTTTCTTTGTAGGGGTCGATCTTCGGCAAAATACGGAATAATCCAACGAACGCCAGCATCATGACGGGCGTCATAAGTAAAATCAGCGCCTTCGGCGCGAATCCGTCAACTTCTCCGGCGATATTCCAGTGGCTCGCCATCATAGGCGGTATTATTCCCCAGACACCGGCCGCGAGCAAAAAAGAGGCCGCCACCAGGACTCCCATCATTATTGTGTCTTTGTTCATGGCTGTATTATATATTGAAAGATATGAAATTGTTAGCCGTCGAGACAAGTTGCGATGAAACAGCTCTGGCTTTGGTAAGCTGCGAGGGAACCCTTGAAAATCCCCGCTTTAAAGTCATCAAAAGCGTCGTCGCCTCGCAAGTTCCGCTCCACCGGCAATTCGGCGGCGTGGTCCCAGGTCTCGCCAAACGGGAACACTTGAAAAACCTGCCTGCTCTTTTCGAAAAGATCGGCGGCGATTCTCTGGAAAAAGAAACCGACGCCCTGGTCGTTACCGTCGGTCCCGGACTCGAACCGGCCTTATGGACAGGCATCGTTTTTGCGAAAAATCTGGCGAAGCGATGGGGAAAACCCCTTGTCGGCGCGAGCCACCTTCAAGGACACCTGTACAGCTTCCTCCTCGAGTGGAAAGACAAAAAAAGCGTCGCCGACATTTTTCCGAACGTCTCGCTGATCGTAAGCGGCGGCCACACCATACTGCTCTCGCTCCAAAGCCTCGTCAAATATAAAAAGCTCGGCGAGACCAGGGACGATGCCGCCGGCGAGGCTTTTGACAAAGCCGCGAGACTGCTCCGGCTCCCCTATCCCGGGGGCCCGGAAATAGAAAAGGCGGCGAAGAAGGGCGATCCCAGGGCTATCGCTTTTCCGCGGCCGATGATTCGCGACAAAAACTACGACTTCAGCTTCTCCGGACTAAAAACCAGCCTGCTTTATTACATCAAACAAAGTTTCAAGGCGGATTGGAAGGAATTTAACAAAAATTACGGCGGGGACGGCGTGGAAATCAAAAATCTCGAAGATGTGGCCGCGAGCTTCGAACAAGCCCTGATTGATCCTCTGGTTTACAAAACCGCCAAAGCAGCCGGCGAATTTGGCGCCAAATCAATAAGCGTCTCCGGCGGAGTGGCCGCCAACGATCTTTTAAGGGAATCCCTGCGCAAGGAGGCTAAAAAAATCAGGGTCGACTTTTTCGCGCCCAGCCCGAAATGGAACACGGACAACGCCGCCATGATCGCCGTCGCCGGCTACGTCAATCTGCTGAAAAAACGGCGGCTTAAAATTGAAGCTCAGCCCAATCTCGGCTTATAATTGAACAATATGATTGAGCTCAAGCCTTTTAAGGAGGAAGAAATCTACAAACTTTGGGAAAAATCCGGATATTTCAATCCGGACAACCTCCCGAGAAAGAATAGGAAGCCCTACACAATTATTATGCCTCCGCCGAACGCGAACGGCGCCCTGCATCTCGGCCACGCCTTGGGAATTTCCATCGAAGACGCTTTCATCCGCTTCTACCGAATGACGGGCCGCAAAGCCCTCTGGGTTCCGGGTGCCGATCACGCCGGCTTCGAAACACAGGTGGTTTTCGACAAAAAGCTGGAGAAAGAAGGCCGCAACCGTTTTGAAATTCCCCGCAACGAACTTTGGCGGGAAATGTACGAATTCACCCAGATAAACAGAAAAACCATGGAGAGCCAGCTCCGCCGGCTCGGCGCTTCCTGCGATTGGTCGCGTCGCAAGTTCACTCTCGATCCGGACATCGTCGAACAAACCCAGAGATCTTTCGTCGAACTCTACAAGCAAGGCTTGATCTATCGCGGCAATCGTCTGGTCAATTGGTGTCCGAAGCATCAAACCGCTTTTTCTGAACTAGAGGTAAAGTACGCCGAACGCGTTGACCCCCTGTATTACATCAAATACGGGCCGTTGAGCGTCGCCACTGTGCGCCCGGAAACGATCTTCGGCGATACGGCCCTGGCGGTGAATCCCAAAGACGATCGCTATAAAGACTACGTCGGCAAAGATGTCGAATTCGACGGCTTGCTCGGCAAAATCAAACTTCCGGTCGTCGGCGACGAGGCCGTCGACCCGAATTTCGGCACGGGCGTTGTCAAGGTGACGCCGGCGCACGACATGACCGATTTCGAAATGGGTTTAAAGCACGACCTTCCGGTCAAACCGGTGATCGACCGCTTCGGCAAATTAAACGAGTCAACCGGACCCTATAAGGGAATGAAGGCCGCTGAAGCCAGACCGGCGGTGGTGGAAGCCCTCCGTAAAGCCGGACGCATCGAAAAAATTGAAGAGAATTACAATCACAGCGTCGCCACCTGCTACAAATGTGGCACCTTGATCGAACCAATGATCATGCCCCAATGGTATGTCAAGATGAAACCGCTCGCCGAAAAAGGCTTGGCGGCCGTAAAATCAGGCAAAATCAAATTCGTCACCGAGCATTTCCAAAAAATATACATCCACTGGCTCGAAAATCTCCGCGACTGGAACATTTCAAGGCAGATCATCTGGGGTATCAGGATTCCCGCCTGGTTCTGCGGCAAGTGCGGAGAGATTGCC
>JAMCQZ010000002.1 GCA_023380305.1 Patescibacteria group bacterium | reverse complement strand
TCGGCGATGAGTTCCTGGGGATTCAAGGCTACGAAGGTGATTCCTCCGAGGATTCCAAGGATTCCTATGACAAGGAGGAGTTCGAGGAGGGTGAAACCCCGTCCCAAACTGCGGGTTTGGGACGGGGTGGAGCCGGGGTGGAGAATACGGGGGGAGGAATGAAAAGAAGAATGAATAAAGAAAAAAGGGGGACGCATTAATTTAATATTATCTAAATTAAATTCGCATAAAGAGGCTTCGAGCGGGATTAGTCGTTCAAAACACTAATATCATCCTGAAACTCGGCGGCTTTGTTTAAAACTGCTTTAGCATAAACATTGGTGCAAACGTATCTCGACCAATTGGAGCCGCAATAATACTTGGCGGCCGCCATCCTTTCATTGGTCGTCGCTCCCCCGTCTTTTAAATACAGCGCCGTGGCGAAGAAAGCATGGCTGTTATTCCAAGGGTTAGGAACGGCCACGCCCACGAGCGCGGCGAGCCTCGATTCGTATAAAAGCCAAGTCGACGGCAGAAATTGGGCCGGACCAATAGCCCCGCCATAAGCTCCGTCAGCCACAATCGGACAGGAAACCAGAGTTGTCTCCGGATCGAGATTCAAACGAGTAGTAATGTTCAAGAACGCCGGGATGTCGCGCTTCGGACTCATGGCGTTTTTATAACTGCAGCGGCCGGTATTGCGGCCGAACGCCGATTCCCGGTCGAGAACCGCGAGAATCAAAGCGGCCCGGACGCCGGTCGCTTTTTCCGCGGCTGCGGCCAATTCGTAAGCTTTCTCGAAAGTCAGCTCGCCGCCGCCCAAAAGCTCGAATATGCGGCTCCTGATCTGGGCCGCGGTCTTCTTCTTTTCAGCCAGGATCTGTTGATAAACGCTTTCCTTACCCTTGGTCTCTTGAAGCAAGGTGTTTTTTTCCGTCTTCAAAGATTCCAGGGAGTTTTTCTGCGATTCCTGATATTGCTTCAGCTCGGCGGCGTCGCTTTTGGCGATTTTCAGCTGCTCGTTCTGATCGATATAATCCTGCTTCAAGGCGCTCATCTGTTTCACCGCCGCCCGCAGGCTATCTTCGACATCCATGAGATTGTTGATATTCGTAAAGAAATCCGAGAGCTGGGGGTTTTGCAACAGAATTTCCATAATGCTGTTGTCCTCGCTCATGGCGATTTTCTGGATGGCGCTCGCAATCATCTCCTGATTGCTTTTAATGTTTTGGGATGTTTCGGTAATCTTGTTGGCGGTAATGACGATGTCATCGTCCAATTTCTTTATCTGGAGATTGACCGATCTGATCTGCAAATTGAGGCTGTTTACTTTGGCAATCAATTTGTTGATTTCGTTCGTCAAAGTTTTTCCCTGCGCCCGGTAAGCGGAAATCGTTTTTTCGTATTCGACGATCTGGCCCTCCAGGTCATCGAGCTGGGCCTGAAGCGCCGCTCTTTCTTCGTTCGAGCTGACAGCCGCAGCGGTAAACTCGTCGGTCGGCGCCGAAGCGAAATTAAACATCAGTATGCAGAAAAGGATGCCGAAAAGGGCGATCTTCTTTAGAATATCCGGGGTGCGCCTCAAAATTGGCCGCCAAGACAAATTGAGAATCGGCTTTAGGTTGGAAAAAGCGTTGGTTTTACACTTAATATCAACTAAAACTTTCGGTTTCAGTCTCATCAAATAAGTTTAACAGATTTCGAGCTATTCCTCAGCTGCCGCCTGTTTGGCTTCCCGTTCAGCTTTCTTTTCCTCGGTCTCGACGACCACGGATTCAACGGTCGGCGGGGCAACTTCGACTTCCTCTTCTTTCGGTTCCGAAACCGTGACGATAACCGTCTCCGGATCGACGGCGATCTTAAAGTCGCCACGGACCGGGATATCTTTCACAAATAAGCTCTGGCCAAGCTGGGTGAGTCCGGAGATGTCGACTTCGATCATCTTCGGCAAATTCGCCGGCAGAGCCTCGACTTCCACTTCGTCCATTGCTTTCACCAAAATCCCGCCGAGATCTTTGACCCCTGCAGAAACGCCGGTGAATTCCAAAGGCACAGCAGAGGTAATCTCTTCGTTCATTTTGACTTTATAAAAATCCACACTCTTAAAATCGCCGCTCAACGGATCGATCGAGGTGTCGTGAATCAAAACAGGATATTTCTCGCCGTCGACTTCCAAGTCGACGATGACGTTTCCGCCAGCTTCGTCGAAAACCCGACGAAAATCCTTAGCGGCGACGGCCAAATGCAAATTATCCGTATCGTGGCCGTAAAGCTCGGCCGGCACCTGTCCGGCCCGCCTCAGGCTGTCGGTTTTCTTTCCAAAAACCTCTCTTTTTTCCGCTTTCAGTGCGATAGTCATGATTTGAATATTTTATGCGGATTTCAGTATAACACAGAATTAAGCAATTTCAACTTCTCGGAGACCACCAGCCTGACCGCCTCCGCCGAAGCGGCGAGAAGCTTGTAGGGCGCGATTTCTCCGGGATTCGCGGCCAAACTCGAATCGAGTCCTCGTCTCCAGGCCATCCGCAGTTCGGTGCTTATATGAACAACGGCTGCGCCGGCCACGACGGCAGCCCGCAACTCCTCATCCTTGATTCCCGAACCACCGTGAAGCACCAAAGCCGAATTGACCGCCTCCTTGATCCTTTTGATCCGATCTACATCAAGCGGCGGGTTTTGAAAAGCGCCGGCGTTATCCGTGATGACGCCATGGATATTGCCGACAGCAGGGGCGATAAGATCCACTCCTGTTTCCGCGGCGAATCGGGCCACTTCCTCCGGAGCCGTCAAGTTTTTCAAAGACGCACCGACGCCCTCGGGCAAAGATGTCCTGATTTCGGATCCTTCGCCCAAAAAACCCAATTCCCCCTCGATAATGATCTTCGGGTTGATCTCTCGGATAACTTTCACGGCTTCTCTGGTATGGCCGATATTTTCATCGAGCGGCTCGCGGCCGGCGTCGAAAAGCACGGCATCGAAACCTGCTTCGGCCGCCTCCTTCGCGTTTTCCAAAGACTTGGTATGATCGGCGTTTAAAAATACCGGAACGCCGGCTTCGCGGTAGCTTTGAATCAGACAAACGGCTTGCCGCAATCCGACCGCGGCCCTTTCTCCCTCGGAGAGACCGACAATTAGGGCTATCTCTTTGGAAACGGCGTTTTGCACCTCCTCGAATCCGGCCATTATTCCCCTCAAAGTCTCCAGGTCGGAAAAATTAAAATGGCCGAGGCCGTATCCCCCCTCTTTCGCTTCATTGATGTAATCGATCAGCTGTTTCATTTAATAATTTGGGTTATATCGAACCATCCGTTGATTAAATTATTACTGGCCACCTCCTCGACGCGGTGCTCGCCGAAATGCTCGATGATGATCTTGTTCCAAAGCGCTTCCTGGTGATGATAAAGATATTTGATCATCTCTCTCTCCTTAACCAGAGACATCACCGTGTCCACCAGATTAAAACTCACCAGTTTTTCGCCGCGAGAATTGTCCCAAAACATATCCCCCACCCAATTCAAATTGCTCCAAAAGGAAAAGTCTATCTGCCAAATATTCATCCCCATCGCGGCGATCATCCTTTCGGCCTTTTCCCAATGGAACGCCTCGGGGCTAACGTGGGGCGTGAAAAGACGGGTGTCGTTTTCGTCATCTTTGGCGAGATAGCGAGGCAAAATCAACCAGTTACCGCCCTGGAACGCCGACCGGCTCTCGGCAGTCTCGCCCTTTAAAAGCACAATCATTTTCCCGGCGAAATCGGCATCAGCCGCATAATCCTTAAAAATGGCCGAATAAAAATTGATTTCATTGAAATAATGAAGAATCAGGCTGAAATTTCTCAGAAGCTCTCCGGAAATCAAGAGATGGAGCGGGAGGCTGAAGACCAAACCCATTTCCTTCAGATGGCTGATGTTATGGTATTTCTTATTGATAAATCCTTCGCTCGGTTTCAACCAGCGGTCGGGCAGGGCGATCGCCTCGACCGGCCGTTCTTCGAAATCCGCGGCGGTTAAACATTCGTATTGTTTGAAAAAAACCTTGTTCAACCAATCGTTCCCCTCGACAAATCGCAAAGCCGCGAACACTTCGAAAATATTTTCGTTAGCAAGCATTTCCGACGCCGAGGCATAACCCAAAACGTTCATCACGTTCTCCGGCGGCTGATTTAAAATAAGCTCCTTGGCTTTTTCTTTCTTCAGAAAAAATCCCCGGGGCGATCCCGCCGCCTGTTTCGCGGCGTCCAATACCTTTTGCCAGTCGACCGCCGATTTGAGCGAAGGATCTCCCAAGGCGTCAAAAAGCTTGTGGTCATCGGACTCGATGCGGCTAATAAGGCTGTCATAAACTTCGCTCGCGTAAACGTTTCGGCCGAGGCCCAGAGCGTCGAGACGCGTTCGAATGGTGCTCTCGTTGTCTTCGACGATCTTATCAAGCACGCCCACTTTGCCAGAAACGGCCGTCAAAGCGCTGTCGGCCCGCCGCAACACATCGGCCGGCGTTCTCAAAATTTGACCGATTTTTTCCGAAGCAAGCATGATTATATTTTTTCCATTTTAATCGAAACCTTGGACCAACGGCTCGATTTTTCAAACTCCGACCTAGTGAGACTCGCCTTATTAGCTCCCACCGCCTCGACCACCGAAGCGGCGTTGGCGAGCCCCAACCTAATGGCTGTTTTAAGATCCGCCCTCATAAGACCGGCCACAAAGCCGGAGGCAAAGGCGTCGCCGGCGCCGGTGCGATCGGCCACCCTGCGGTTTTTAAAAATGCCCGTCCGGTAAATCCGCCGACCGTCGGAAACAGCCGCGCCCCTCACGCCGTAAGTGACAGCGAGAATCCCGGGCATGGTCCGGTCGAGCTTCCGGAAAGCCTTCTGTGGATCCTTAAAGTCGATGCCGGTGAGCTCCGCGGCTTCTGTCTCGTTTAAAACCAAGAAATCAACCGCCGGCAATGATTTTAAAATGGCGGCTCCGGCTTTCTTTATGTGGTAGCCCGTCGGATTGAAAGCGATTTTGACCGATTGTTTTTTAGCCAAAGAAACTATCTTCGGCCAGAGCTGATAAGATTCGCCCGGAAGAGAAACATAAAACCACTTCGTCCGGGGTCCGGCCGCCGGAATCTTTCGAAGCGCCAAAGCATTGCCACTCCCCAAGAAATTGATAATCGTCCTCTCCCCGCCGGAGAGAAAAACCGTTGAAAAGCTTGTCGGAAGTTTCCGGTCGAGCTCGATAAAATCGAGTTTGACGTTCTCTGCGGACAATCTCCGCTTGATTTCCTCCCCGAAGACATCGTTGCCGAGTCTCGCGCAAATCCCGACGCGATACCCCTGCCGGCCGAAGGTAACTCCGGCATTCACGGCATTCCCGCCGATTTCAAAACTGATTTTCTTTCCGGAGATCTTTTCTCCGAGCGGCAATCTCAAAGAGGCGCCCGAAGCGGTAGCCGCGTCCGCGATTTTTTTTAAATCCGCTTCTATAAAAGCGTCGTAAACCGCCGAACCGATAGCAACCACGTCGAACATGGCTTAAGTATATCGGAAAAGCCGGTTTTCAGAAAGAAAATTCGGATAAAAGAGCCGCCAGGAAAAGCCGCCGTCGGCTTTCCCTAACGGCCGGAACCTGCTAAAATTAATCCATGAAAAACTTCTGGGGGATCATTGTCATTCTGGTTGTGCTTGTGGGAATGTCCTATTTTTACAATCTGTTGAGCCGGCAGTCCGTCGCCATCCCGGAAGGCGAACCGTCGCTCCAAGCCGGCAACGCTAACGAAGGGCTCTCGGCCGCGGAAAATTCAGCCGCGAAGAACGTCGATTTGGAGTCTTTGGACGGTTTGGAAGCGGAGCTCAACCCCCTTGAAAAACTGCAGGAAAATCTGTAACTCTTTGCTGGTCTAAACGTTTCCTATGTTAGAGGACGAGCGAAATTTAATTATTCGTGCAAAAGGTGGGGAGGCCGAAGCTTTTGGCCTGCTGTATGACGAATATTTGCCGAAGATATATCGTTTCGTCCTATTGAAAACAGGCCATCGTGAGGAGGCCGAAGACCTTACCCACCAAGTTTTTTTACAAGCCTGGAGAAGCATCCGGGCGTACAACGACCGAGGCTATCCATTCTCAAGCTGGCTTTACCGGATAGCGAGGAATCTCACCGTCGATTATTATCGCCGCTTCAGACCGGCCGTTTCCCTCGCGGACGCGGAACTCCTCAGCCGAGACGACGGAGACGATCCGATTGCCAAATTCGATCTGGCGGAGGAATCGACGAGATTGACCCGCAATCTTCAAAAACTGAAAGATATTGAACAAACGGTGGTCATTATGAGATTCGTGGATGAATTTTCAATAAAGGAAACGGCGGCGGCCGTCGATAAAAGCGAAGGCGCCGTCAAATTGATTCAGCATCGAGCTATTCAAAAACTAAAAGAAATGATGGCGGAGGAAAAGCAATAGAATGAAACAAATAGAGGCACAACTGAAAGACTTGCAGAGGATACGGCCCGACAAAGGGTTTGCTTTGATGTGCCGGGAAGACCTGCTTGCTTCAGCCGTCGTCCAACCCAACGTTAAAATCGATATCTGGAGAAATCTAGGACTCAGCTTGTCCTTGGCTCTCACCGCCTTGCTTGTGGTTTTTATGACGGAAAACGCGGCCGTCTCCTCCTATTCCATCGCGAATGCCGACAGGTTTGCGAAAGAAACCGCCCTGTCCCAAGACCAGATCAACATTACCCTGGCCGAGCTCGAATACCATTCGGAGCTGGCTTCGAAAACTTCTATGGCCCTGGCCGAAGCCGCAGCTGAAGGACCGGCCCATTTGAATCAAAACCTCTTATTGAAAGAGGCTGAAAATTTGAAGATAGATTCCGGAACGGATAACGTCGACGACCTTTTAAATCAAGCCATTTTTTAATATGAAAAACATCAAGCCCCTGATCGCCATCGCTTTCGCTTCCTTGATCGTGGTCTGCGGCCAGCCGGTTTCGGCCGCCGAAACCGACGCCAAGAATCTGGATACGAGCGTCAACCAGCTGATCGAGGTAAAAGACGATAGATCGTTGAATAATGATGAGCGCCTGGCAAAAGAGCTGGAAGCAAGAAAACAAGTGGTTAAAGACGCATTAGCCCTTTCCTTAAAAGAGATCGACAGCCTGGAAAATTCTTTGAAGGCCATCGAGACGAAGGACGAACGGACGGCCGCCTTCAAAAAGGTTTCTTTCGAATATTTAGAATCCGCCAGGGGGTTTTATGAAGAGCAAATCAAAACCATCGACGATCTTCACGACATCGACGGAGTGAAGGCCGAAGCCCAGACCATTAAAGACTATCGGGACGGAGGCTATAACGCTAAGGTCGGCCGGATCAGCAACTTCTTGCTTTTGAACCAAACGGATGAATTCATCAAAATAGCCGAAACCCGCTGGCAGAAAATTGATTCCGATCTGAAAAAATTGGAACGCGGGCAATTTATCAGCACCGGATATTTCGATATCAGCATGCAGAAGGCGAGAAAATATATCCGCGACGCCGCGAGTTTAGCGAATGACGCCAAAGAGCAAATTCTCAAAGATTTCGAAGCGGAACAGGCCGCTCTGGTTGAAAAACCGACGTTGATGGCGACCGCGGAGACGGAAAACCCGACTCCGGCCGAAATAACTCCGGCCGAGACCGCCAAACCAGAAGTGGTCAATCCTAAAGAATTGGCCGAAGCCAGCCTCACCAATCTTAAATCCGGTTACGACGTCTTTTTAAAAATCAGCCAAGCCGTTAAAAAAATCCTCCAGTAACGCGGAGGATTTTTTTAAATCTTAGTTAGAAGAAATCGGGCCGTTATAAAACAGCTTCTTTCAACATTTTGCCGGCGCGGAATTTCGGTTTCACCGAAGCCGCGATGTGGATCTTCTCCCCGGTTTTCGGGTTGATTCCCATTCTCGCCGCGCGCTTGGCGACTCTGAAAGTGCCGAATCCAGTAATAGCCACTTCTTCGCCGCGACTCATGGTCTTCACAATGGTGTCGAAGAGAGCTTCCACCGCCATCTCCGCCTGTTTTTTGGTTTCGATATTGGCAGCTTTCATCACCGCTTCGACAAGTCCTGATTTTTTCATGAATAAGTTGGGCTTTTAATCAATCGACCTTTTCCGATTTATTAAGCAAATAATAACAAACTGGCTCCAAAAAGCCAAGTACAAACTACCTGGCGTACTCCACGGCCCTCACTTCCCGGATGATGTTCACTTTGATGTCGCCCGGATATTTAAGCTCGGCCTCGATTTTCGCCGCAATATTTTTAGCGAGTTGTAAAGCCCCGAAATCATCAATCTTTTCGGGCACAACAAAGACTCGGAGCTCGCGTCCGGCAGAAACAGCATAAGAATTTTTGACTCCCTCAAAACCCGAAGCGATCTTCTCCAAGTCTTCCAACCGTTTCAGATAATTTTCGAGCGTTCCCCTCCTCGCTCCGGGCCTGGCCGCCGAAATAATGTCGGCCGTAGCCACGATAAACGATTCGGAAGAAGAAAACGGGTAATCCTCGTGGTGCGACTGCATGGCCGCAATAACGCGATCATCGGCGCCGTATTTCTTCAGAATCTTGATGCCGAGTTCAACGTGGTTCCCGGCCACTTCGTGATCGATCGCCTTACCGATATCGTGAAGCAAAGCCGCCTTTCTCGTAACATCGGCGTTCACGCCGAGTTCTTCAGCGATCATACCGGCGATGGCCGCCACTTCGATCGAATGCGAAAGCACGTTCTGACCGAAGCTCGTCCGGAAATTAAGCCTTCCCAAAAGTTGGATGATCTCTTTCGGCAGATCGACGACGCCGACTTCGTAAGCGGCCGATTCTCCGATCTCATACATCCTCTTATCAAGCTCGAGCCTCGCCTCTTCGACTTTCTCCTCGATTTTCGCCGGCTGGATGCGACCGTCCTTGATCAGTTTTTCCAAAGCCATGCGGCAAATCTCGCGACGCATCGGATCGAACGAAGAAATGATAATGGTGTCCGGCGCCTCGTCGATGATAAGCTCGACTCCAGTCAAACGTTCGAGCGTCCTGATGTTCCGGCCTTCCCGGCCGATAATCTTTCCCTTAAGATCTTCGTTCGGAAGCGTGTAGGAAGTAGTGGTGATATCGGCCACGTGCGAACGGGCATAACGCTGGATGGAAGTGGTGATAACCTCCAGACTTTTTTTCTCGACTTCGTCCCGCTTCTCCTTCTCAAACTTCTGGAGCAGATCCTTCAATTCAACGCGGTGCTGATCTTCGACTTCTTTGATAAGCTTCTCTTTGGCCTCCTGCGGAGTGAGACCGCTCAATTTGACCAATTCCTTTTTGACGCCTTCCCTCAAAGTATCAACCTCGTTTTTTTCCGAGACAATCCTTTCTTCGGATTTTTTCAAACCCTCCGCCTGGGTTTTTAAATCAGAGGCTTCTTTCTCTAAAGTCTCTTCTTTGTGGAGCAACCGGCTCTCCATCCGATCAAGATTGGATTTAACCTCTTTTTCTTCCTTTTTAGCTTCTTCAACAATGGAAACAGCCTTGTCTTTAGCCTTTAAAACAAGGTCCTTAGCTTCCAAATCGGCGGCTTCGAGCGTTTCTT
The DNA here is from genome assembly GCA_023380305.1 of Patescibacteria group bacterium. GTDB lineage: Bacteria > Patescibacteriota > Minisyncoccia > UBA6257 > Colwellbacteraceae > JAMCQZ01. The sequence continues at coordinate 12,203 of JAMCQZ010000002.1, read as the reverse complement.
TAGCCTTTTTGTCCGCTTCCAGTCTTAAAAATCGAATTGTTAAACTCTGGCGAATAAAATAACCTAAAGCAAGGCTCGCAACCGCAATCCCAACCACAAATAGTGGATTTTCGTAACTCATGTATTAAAATTAATCTATTAGATTGCATGACCTTAGCTAATCATACTCCGGCCGCCGAGGCGGTGTCAAAAAAAATCGTTTTCAAAAAAGTGGTTTTGGTGGTTTTGGACGGCTGGGGCATCGGCCCCAAAGACCGCTCGAATCCCATCTGGGTGGCCGCTCCGAAATCCATCGATTATATCAAACAAAACTTTCCCCTAGTCAGTCTCCAGGCTTCGGGCATCGCCGTCGGCCTACCCTGGCAAGAAGAAGGCAACAGCGAGATCGGCCACCTCACCCTCGGCAGCGGCCGGGTGGTCTATCAGCCGTTTCCAAGGATCACCATGGCCATTAAAGACGGCAGTTTTTTAAAAAATGAGGTTTTGCTCAACGCTATCAATTACGCCAAACAAAACAACGTTCGGCTTCATTTCGTCGGACTTTTCGGCGAGGCAAATGTCCATTCTTCTCTCGAACATCTCCAGGCGCTCATAAAGATGGCTGTTGATAACGGAGTTCCGGATTTCCGACTGCACCTCATCACCGACGGCCGCGACAGCGGACCGGAAACCGACCTGAAGCTCCTCGAACGCGTGCCCACAAACAACATCTCGAGCCTTTCGGGCCGGTTTTACTCCATGGATCGGGACAATTATCTCGACCGGACCGCCGCCGGGTTCAAGGCGATGATCGGCGAAGCCGGCGTGGAAGCGGATGCGGCCGGTTTCCTCAAAAAAATGTACGGCGAGGGAACGACCGACGAATTTATTCGGCCGACCGTCATCGGCAGCCCGGATAAGAGCATCAAAAACGGAGACGCGGTCGTCTTCTTTAATTTCCGCGAGGAGCGCATGAAACAACTCGTCCGGATGATGATCGAGAACCTTCCCCAAAGCCGATTCGTCTCGTTCGTCGAATACGACGCTTCTTTCAAAATACCCGTCGCCTTTCCGCCGGAGAAGATCGAAAATCCCTTAGGTAAAGTTTTGAGCGACCACGGCCTGACTGACCTTAGGCTCGCCGAAAGCGAAAAAGAGGCCCACGTTACCTTCTTTTTCAACGGCCAGCGAGTGGAGCCTTTCCCAAATGAATACCGGGTGATCATCCCCTCCCGAAAAACCGCGAGTCATGCGCTTTATCCGGAAATGATGGCCGAAGAAATCACCGCCAGGGCGACCACAGCCATCGAGGAAGGCATTTATAATTTCATACTGATCAATTACGCCAATCCCGATATGGTCGCCCACACCGGCAATTTCGAAGCCTGTTTGAAAGCCGTGAACGCCGTCGACCAGAGTCTCCAAGCGCTCATCTCTGCCGGTCTCAAAACCGACACCCCGATCATCATCACTGCCGACCACGGCAACATGGAACGGGTAGCAAACCCCTATACGGGCGAACCGGAAACCAAACATGACCCCAGCCCGGTGCCCTTTTATCTTGTCTCCGAAGCCTTCCGCCAACCGAAGACTAGTGTCGAAGCCGACGAACGGGAAAAAGAAGTCGCCGGCAGTCTCGCGGATGTCGCTCCCACCATTCTCGAATTAATGGGCCTTCCCAAACCGCCGGAAATGACCGGCGAAAGCTTATTATCTTATCTTCAATCATGACTAAACTCGGAAAATTAATCGTTGTTTTTTTGATAAACGGTCTTAGTCTTTATGTCGCTTCCCGGCTGATTCCCGGATTTCACATCAGCCTCGATCCAGGTGTTCTCGCGGAAACCGTCGGCCTTTTGACGCTCATCAACCTTATTATCAAGCCGATCCTGAAAATCGTGCTTACCCCGATCATCTGGATAACCTTCGGACTGGCCAGTTTTATTCTGAACGCCTTCTTTCTTTACGCAGTCAGCCGCCTGACGCAAGGCATCGATATCGCCGATGTCCAATCTTTACTTTTGGCAACTTTGGTTGTAAGTTTAACTAATATATTATGCGAGCGATTACTGTTGCGGAAATCATAGCAGCCGTTTCCATCATCGGCCTCATCCTCTTGCAGGATCGTTCCGGCGAAGGTAGCAGCGCCATTTTCGGAGGCAGCCAAACCGGCGGCGAATTCTATAGCCGACGCCGGGGCATGGAGAAAATCCTTTTCATCGTAACGATCGCGATGGTGGTGCTGTTTCTCGGGCTCGTAATCTACCAACTTGCTTTATCAAATCGTTAAACTCATCAAAAAGCTCTCTTCGCGAGAGCTTTACGCCCTTTATGGAGCAATCGCCGTCTTTATCGTCTCCGGCACGATTCTGGCTGGCGTTGTTTTCGTCCAAAAGACCGTGGAGATTCCCGTGCCCGGCGGCGAATGGCGGGAAGGCATCGTCGGCCAACCGACCTTTGTCAACCCGGTTGTCTCCGGAAACGACGCTGACCGCGACATTTCGAAACTCGTCTTCGCCGATTTAAGGACGCTCGGCGAAATCAAGCAGGAAAACAACTCCAAAGAGTGGGTCGTCCGCTTGAATGAGGACCTGAGGTGGCAGGACGGGACAAAAATCACGAGCGACGACGTTATATTCACGGTGGAAACCATTCTGAATCCGGAATCCCACTCCCCTCTCTACCAAAGCTTCGAAGGCGTCTTGGTTTCTCGCGTGAGCGAACTCGAAACCAAATTCACCCTTCCCGCCCCCTACGTCTTTTTCGAAACCACCCTCAAAAACCTGGAGCTGATTCCAAAACATATTTTCGGCAACATCCCGGCGTCAAATTTCAGACTTTCGAACTACGTGCTTGAACCCGTCGCTTCCGGACCTTACGTCTTCGATTCTTATAAAAAAGACAAAAACGGCTTTATCGAGGAATACCGGCTGAAAGTCAATCCGAATTATTATCCGATGCCGTATATCTCACGTTTTATTTTTAAGTTCTTCACGAGCGAAGCCGAAGCGGTGAACGCCTACAACGCCGACGCGATCGACGGAATCATGGTTTCCGATCCGGACAACCTCGCCAAAATTCAGGTACGCCACTCGATCGAGCGGCTTTCCGCGCCGAGGTATTACGCCATTTTTATCAACCAAAGCCTGACGGCAGCCTTGAGAGATGTCAAAGCCCGAGCAGCTCTGGATCAGGCGATCGACAAACAAAAACTTATCCAAGATATCTTCGGGGGGTTCGCCGTTCCGCTTGAAGGGCCGACCCCGGAAGCTAAACCGACAGCAATCGAAGGAAAAATTGCCGATGCACCGAGCTTCAATCTCACGGTGGCCGACATCCCGGTGCTCATAAAAACCGCCGAGGCGGTCAAGTCCGATTGGGCAAAAATCGGCGTCCAGACGAACATCGTCCCCTTGAATATCACCGAGATCAGCGAATCTATCAAAAAACGCGATTACCAGATGATTTTGTTCGGAAACATTCTGAACAATCCCGAGGATTTTTATTCTTTTTGGCATTCATCGAAGAGATTCTACCCCGGACTCAATCTCGCGCTCTATCAAAATTCCCGGGCGGACGGCCTGATCGAAAGAATCCGAGCCGAGCTTGATCCAAGCCAAAGGCTTGTCGACGTCGCTAAATTAAGCGACCTGATCGCCTCGGACTACCCGGCCATTTTCCTTTATGCGCCGGACTACCTTTATATCACCTCGCCGAAACTCAAAGGCTTCGAAACCACAAGCGTCATCACGCCGACCGACAGGCTCGGAAACGCCGGATCCTGGTACATCAAAACCACGAGAAAATTGAAATAGCTTGCCAGAAAAAACCTTTGTTGGTATCCTAAAGCCAAGCTTGGATAACTTCTAATAAAGGCCATGAAGCAAAGCCGAAGTGGCGAAATTGGTAAACGCACAGGGTTCAGGGCTCTGCGGGGAAACCCTTGGGAGTTCAAATCTCCCCTTCGGCACCAGTAAAAAATGCCCGCGGGCGGAAAATTTTAAAAATACGACGCGGATCGATTTTATATAAAAACAATATGAACACAAAAACCAACAAAACAGCGGCCCCGAGGAAAAACGACGAGGCGATGAAGTTCATCCCGTTGGGCGGATTCGAGGAAATCGGCCGCAACATGATGGCTTTCGAATATAAAAACGAAATCGTCCTCATCGATATGGGACTCCAATTCCCCGAAGAAGAGACTCCTGGAATCGACTTCATCATTCCGAACACCGCCTACCTCGAACCGAAGAAGCAGAACATCAAGGCGGTTATTCTGACGCACGCCCATTACGACCATATCGGCGCCATTCCCTATCTTTCGAAAAAATTGGGAAACCCACCGATCTACACGACCGCGCTCACCAAAGAAATCATCAACAAGCGGCAAGAGGAATTTTTAAACGCGCCGAAACTCATGGTGCACGTCATAAAGAACGGCGACATCGTCAAATTTTCCGAACACTTCGAGGCCAAATTCTTCGCCGTGCCACACAACATTCCGGACACCACCGCTGTCATTTTGAAAACTCCGGCCGGAAATTTCGCCAATCTGGCGGACGTGAAAATCGACTATGACGCCGAAGGTCATCCGGCGAATCTCGACGAGTTCCGATCGGCGGCCAAAGAAAAAATCCACGCCCTTTTTCTCGACAGCACCAGATCCGAAGCTCCGGGGCGATCGCTCTCCGAAAAAATGGTGGAGAAAAACCTCGAAGAGCTTTTTAAAAAAGCCGAGGGCCGCATCATCATCGGTACCTTCGCTTCCCTGCTCACGAGGATCGCCGAAATCATCAAAATCGCCGAAAAAATGGGCAAAAAAGTGGCTATTTCCGGTCGCTCGATGAAAGACAATATCGAAATCTCCCAAAGGCTCGGTTATATCAAACCGAAGAAAGAGACTTTGATCTCCATCGAAGAGATCCACAAATATAAGGACGACAAAGTGATGATCCTTTCGACCGGCGCCCAGGGCGAGCCCAAGGCGAGCTTGATGAGGATCGCGAACGGCGAGCACAAATACATTTCAATCAAACCCGGGGACACGGTCGTTTTCTCCTCCTCGGTCATTCCGGGAAACGAACGGAGCGTCCAGATTCTAAAAGACAACTTGGCGCGGCAAGGAGCCATCGTCTACCATTCGGAAATCGTCGACATTCACTCTTCGGGACACGCCTCTCAGGAAGAGCTCCGGGACATAATCAAAATCATGAATCCGAAGTTTTTCATCCCGATCCATGGTTACTACTTCATGCGCTCTCAAAACGCCGTGAACGGCGTCGAATCCGGCATCCCCAAAGAGAATATCCTTCTGCCCGACAACGGTCAGGTAGTGGAAATCACCAAAACTTCGGCTAAGATAACCGATAAAAGCGTCCCCGCCTCCTACGTCCTCGTCGACGGATTGGGCGTCGGCGATGTCGGCGAAGTGGTGCTTCGCGACCGCCGCTTGCTCGCCCAGGAAGGAATGATCGTCATCATCGCCACGGTCAACCGCCGCGACGGCAGGCTGATGAAAAACCCGGACATCATCTCCCGCGGTTTTATCTACCTCAAAGAAAATCAGAAGCTCCTCGAAGACATCCGGACCAAAACGCGAGGCATCATCGGCCGCATTCCCAAGCACCAACCGCTCGACGCCGATTATCTAAAATCCCTTTTCAGGGACCAGGTCGGTCAGTTCGTCTACAACAAAACCAACCGCCGGCCGATGATCCTGCCGGTAATCATCGAGATCTAAAAAGCTCCCCGAAAAGGGAGCTTTTTTTACGAACCGATTCGATTCAATCCCAACCAGACCGGCTTGTCGCCGAGTCTATCTTCGTTTTCGGCCAGAAAACTCGAAGGTTTTTTAAACTCGATCCGCCTGGCGAAAAGCTTGCTTTTGAGCTCCTTCGTTTGACCGATCAAAATGTTTTCGGATTCGGCGTCGATAACCGCGAAAAGCTCGATCTCTTCCCCGGGTTTCAAGCCGGCTTTCTGGCGAAGATCTTGGACCATTCTCGTGAATTCGCGAGCGAGCCCTTCGGCGCGCAATTCGGCCGTGATTTTATTATCAAGCCAAACCGCGGCCTCCAGGTTTCCGTCGAAAACCGCTTCTTTAACGTTCACTTCGTCTTTGACAAGCTCCAACAGCGCTTCGGCATTTTGAAGATTTTTATCACTGAATTTTAAAGTCTGCAGGGGCTGCCTCACTTTGATGGACTTGACATTTCTCTCGGCCAACGCAGCGACTACCAGGTCGCGCGCTCCAGCCATAAGCCCGACAAGCTTTGGGTCGGCCCAAGCCTTCGGCAAGCGTGGCCAATCGGTGAGATGGACCGAGGCCGCCTTCGATTTCAAGGGCAAGGAAAGATACAGGGCCTCGCCGAAAAACGGCGTGAACGGCGCGAGCATCTGACTCAAAACCTTGAGGCACTCAAGTAGGGTGGCCGAAGCTTCCTTGAAATCTTTGTCCGACTCCGGACGCTGGAAGCGTCCGCGCGAACGCCTCAAGTACCATCGGCTCAAATCTTCGACGAGCTTTTCGATCTCGCGACCGGCGCTGCCGACATTATAAGCGTTGAGGTTTCCGGAAACCGCCTTCTCGGTCTCATAAAGCCGAGCCAGTATCCAGCGGTCAAGCGCCGACTTCGGTTTTCCTTTAAGCTCCGCGGACTTGTCGGCATAAAGCTCATAGAAAGAAAAGACGTTGAAAATGATGAAGAAGAATTGCCGCAGGGCTTTCGTCAGGTCCGCCTCGTCAAAGCGCTTCGGATCGCCCGGATCGTTTACGGTATAGAAATACCAGCGGATCGGATCGACGCCGTATTTATCCATCATCGACCAGGGATCGACGATGTTGCCTTTCGACTTCGACATCTTGAGCCCATTTTTATCGAGCACCAACCCGAGGCAGATAACGTTCTGATAGGGACCGCGCTCTCCGAGAAGAACGGAGACGGTAAGCAAGGTGTAAAACCAACCCCTCGTCTGGTCCACCGCCTCGCAGATGAAATCGGCCGGATAATATTTGGGATAATAACCGCCGGCGAAGGGCATGGCCCCGGAATCAAACCAAACGTCGACCACCTCTTTCGTCCTTGTCATTCCAGCGCCGCATTCCGGACAAAGCAGCTTGAACTCGTCGATGTAGGGCTTATGAAGATCGAGCTTGCCAGTCCGATCATAGGGTAAATTCAAGACCTTGATCTGTCTCAGTTCGCCGGGTTTTAGATAAAGCTCGGCCTTGGCTCCGGCTGTTTGCTTTTCATCCCAACCCTGGGCGGCCGCCTCGAGAGCCCACAAGGGGTCGCCGTGCCCCACGATCAAAATATTTTTTTCGGAATAATTTTTGTTCAGCTCCTGGACAAAATTCATCATCCTCGCCCTGATGTCGGCGAGGGTTTCCGCTCCCTCGGGAGCTTTGGAAAACTTTTCCTGCTGGTCTGCAAAAAACGCTTCGAATTTTTCCGCCGGTTCGCCGTTCATGACGCCGAGTCGGTATTCCGTCAACCGGTCATCGTATTTCGGATCGATGCCCAACCCCTTGGAAACGATTTCCGCGGTCTCTTGAGCGCGCTTCATCGGCGAAGAGAAAACAAAATCGATTTTTTCCTTTTTAAGACGCGGCAGCAGCCGTTCGATATCCCGCCGGCCGCCGTCGGTCAGCGGATTGTCAAACTTTTCCGGAGCGCCGGAAGCGATATTCAAAACGTTTGATTGGGACTCGCCGTGGCGGAGCACAAAGTAACGGTTGGACGGCTGCTTCGACAAGGCGACGAGATCGCCAAGGCCGCCGACCACCTCTTCGTGTTCGCACTTATCGCATTTCCAGACCGGAATCGGCGTTCCCCAATAACGCTCCCTCGAAATGGCCCAGTCCTTGGCTTCCTTAATCCACTCTCCGAAACGACCTTCCTTGATATATTCCGGAATCCAATTCACCTTTTCGTTTTCCTCGACGAGCTTTTTCCGCAGGCGGCTGACCTCAAAAAACCACGAGAAACGAGCGAGGTAGATCAAGGGCGTGCCGCACCTCCAACAATGCGGATATTCGTGCTCGGCCGACCCATAGCGGTAAACCAAGCCTCGTTTTTCCAGATCGCCGACAATTTCCGAATCTGCCTCTTTGATGAACTTTCCGGAACCCGGGAACCCCTCGACCACTCGGCCCTCATCGTCGACGGTCGTCGGGAACTTCTTCAACCCGATCTGTTTGGCAAGTTTCAAATCGTCTTCTCCGAAAGCCGGCGCGATATGGACGAGGCCGGTGCCTTCTTCGTCGGAGACAAAGTCCGCCGCCACCACTTTGAAAACGTCTTCCCGGTCTCCCCCGAAAAGCGGGATGTATTTCCGACCGGCCAGTTCTTTGCCGGAGGCGGTTTCCGCGATTTTCGCTTCCCCCTGGATTTCCGGCGGCGTGATTTTGGACCACAAATATTCGCCGTTGACCTCGTATTTCGAATAAGTGAAATTCGGATTAACCGCCACCAACATATTTGCCGGCAAAGTCCAGGGCGTAGTCGTCCAAACCAGAAGATAGGCGTTGTCCTCGTCCTTCAATTTGAATTTGACGTAAAGCGACGGGTCTTTGACCAGCTTGTAAGCGCCGGGTTGGGCCAGTTCGTGCGATGCGAGAGGCGTTTCGCAACGGGGGCACCAAGGAAGGATTTTGTAATCACGCTTCAAAAATCCTCGATTGCTGATTTTTTTGAAGACTTTCCAGAGTCCCGCGATATAAGAATTGGTATAGGTGATATAAGCGTCCTTGAGGTCCAGCCAATAGCCGATGCGCTCGGTCATCAGCTCGAACTCACGCTGGTACTTCATCACGCCTTCTTTGGCTTTGGCGTTGAACTTATCTATTCCGTATTCCTCGATCTCCTTCTTGTCTTTAATCCCGAGTTCCTTCTCGGTGGCGATTTCCGCCGGCAGGCCGTGGGTGTCCCAACCAGCCCGACGGGGAACATAAAAACCTCCCATCGCCTTGTATCGGAGGACGATGTCTTTGAAAACCCGGGCGAGTACGTGATGAATGCCCGGTTTGCCGTTGGCGTAAGGCGGGCCCTCGTAAAATCTGAATGGCTTCTTGCTTTTTCGGCGTTCCAAGCTTTTTTCAAAAATGCGATCGGATTGCCAAAAATCAAGCACCTTTTTTTCGACTTCCGGAAGATTCAAGCTTTTCTCTCCTTTAAACATAGTGTTTTTATTGTAATCAGTTTGCTTTCTGAATAAAAGTAGGCTACATTGCGGCTAGGACCTGTCCAATCAAATACTGTTTCAGGGAAAGGGAGGATTTTCCATGCCCGATTTTAGCATCCATCTCCGCTGGCCTGGCGCAGACGAGAGCCTTAAGAAAGCGGCTCTCGGCATCGCCAGGAGATTCGTCAGCCGGCCGGTCGGTTATTCGTTTACGAAAACCGAACAGCTGGCCCTCGCGCCGTTTTTCACGAACAGCGATCGCGGAATCTACCTGGCGCACACCCTGCCGGCGGCCCTGCTCGCGAGGCTGGTGGCCCGATACTCGCGGATGAACAATCCGCGAGGGCTCCGCGGCGTCTTCGTCGATGCCGCCCTGCCCGAACTGCTGGCCTCCCGGATCGTCGGATCCAAGGCCAATCCGGCGGCCTGGCTGAAGGCAAAAGAAATCAAAAGCCTTGACCAACTCCGCCAAGATGCGGAAGGCGAAGCCGCTTTCCGGAATTTCCTCGAGAACTTCCGCTGCGATCCCGACTATCTCCGCGACTTCGCTTCGTCGGAGACCGTCAACCGATTCTTCGGGGATTGGGTGGAAAGATTCGGCCACGGATCCATCGGTCGCGTAGCCAACATCTCGATCTGCGCCGAAGGCGTCTCTCTGATGGCCGCCAAGGCGCTCGAGGAAGCCCGGGCCGGCGCCGGATACATGGAACTGTCGACGCGGTACGTCAACATGGCCGGCACGGATGTCTATCCGATTGCCGACATCGTGAGGCTCTCCAGCTCCACGCTCGCCGGACGCGTCAAGGAGATGATCGATCTGGTCTTCGGTCTTTACCGAAACCAGAGCGATCCCGACAGAGGAGCGCTTCCGCTCTTCCTCACCGAACGTTACGGCCATCTTTTCGAAGACAAAAGGCAGCTCAAGGCAACGGTCGGCGGCGAGGTCTGCGATGTTCTCGGGAACCTTCTGCCCGGAGCGGCGCTAACGTCCCTCGGCATCGCCGTGGATGGAGAAGCATTCGGCAGTCTGCTCAAGCACCTGCTGCTCCACGGAACGCCCGAGACGATCGCCGTCGCCGAAGCCGTGCTCTCGGAATCCGAGAAAACCGGAAGCAACCAGCTCGCCAGGCATTATGAGCCGAGCGACAAAGAACAGGAGCTCTGGGGATTCCTCGATCCGATGGCGTTCGAAGACATGCGGAACAACCGCCCGGTCGTTCCCGCAAGCTCTTTCGCCCCGATCCAACCGGCCTTCGATCTCTTGCGGCTGAAACCGCAATTCAAGGACCTGTCGGACGAGGAGATCAGCGACCGGATCAGCCGCGACCGCAAGGCTACCGACAAGCTGCCGGACGAATTCGAATCCGTCAGCGTCGGTCTCCGCTTCGTCATGAGCCGCCGCGGAGAACGCGACCTCCAAAGGCACGTTCTCGCGGCCCACGGACGGACAGCCATATCGCCCTGGCTCGGATTCTACCGCTACGACAAACCCCGCCCCGCGGAAATCGACAGCGACTTCAGACACGTCTACGGCTTGAGCTATTCGCTAAACGAAGCCCTGTCCGGCGAACCGGTCTGGCTCCGCGAACTCGTCCTGCCGCTCGGCAACCTGGTCGGCTGCACGATCGTGATGAATCTCCGCGAAGCCGAATTCATCGGCCACCAGCGGACGAAACAAGGCGTCAACCACGAAGTCCGGCAGATCGTTTTAAAGATCAACGAAGAACTCGCAAAAGCTTATCCGCTCTGGACCAAGCTCTCGCGGTCCGACCCGACTCCCGGCTACGCCTTCAGCCGCGGGGATCCGATTCCTCTCGAAACAAAGTGATTCCAGCTCTTTCATCAAAAACGGCGTCTTGCTTCTCAAGATGCCGTTTTCTTATATCCGAAACTAATTGATCTTCATGAGCTCGACTTCGAAAACAAGAGTCGCGCCTCCCGGAATGCTGCCCATACCGGCCGAGCCGTAACCGAATCTCGCCGGGATGACCAACTGCCTTTTCTCCCCCGCTTTCATGCCGAGCACACCCATATCCCAGCCCTTGATGACCTGGCCCGCTCCAAGCTTAAACTGGAACGGAACGCCGCGGTCGTAGCTCGAATCGAAAACCGTGCCGTCCTTCAGTCTGCCGATATAATTGACTGTCGCCAAATCGCCATTTTGGATGGCCGGACCGTCTCCATTTTTGATAATGTCGAATTTAAGCTGGTCTTCCGGAGAAGAAGTCGGAACGTTCGCCTGGCTTCCGGTTTGCCCGGCTGTTCCTGTAAGGGACTCCCCTTCTTCGGCCGGAGCGCTTCCCGGATTAAACTTCGATAAGATCAAGCTCTCTCCCCTCCAAGCTAACACGACGACGATAAGACCGATGACCGCAAAAATGATGTATGGTTTCATATTGATTGGTTTATTTTCTCCAGTTTACCTTTTCGTCTCGAATTCGGCAACCGCCGCCCTCGCTTCTTCGGCCGATCCAACGGACATAAGCTTCATTCTCAACTCTTTCGCCCCCTCGAATCCGGAGGCGTAAGCCGCGAAATGTTTTTTTAAATCGTCGAAGTTCTTCTCGTCGCCGAAAGTCTCATCGAAGATGGCGACGTGCTCCTTGATCGCGTCGAGTCTCGCCTTCCGATCGTTCGCCGCGACCGGTCCGAAAAACCAGGGGTTGCCGAGCAAAGCCCGGCCAACCATCGCTCCATCAACCCCGGATTCCTTGATCTTGTTTTCGGCATCGAGAAGATCCCGGATGCCACCATTACCGATGATAATCGTTTCCGGAGCTAATTTGTTTCTCAAAAGCACCACTTGCCTAATCGCCCTCCAGCGGGCTTCGCCGCCGAAGCCTTCGCTTCTCGTCCGGCCATGGATGGTCAAGGCGTCCAATTTGGTTTGAAGCAGAAGCCCGATCCATTCCTCGGTCGAATCCCTGTTATAACCGATCCGGGTTTTCAAAGAAACGGGCAGTCCTCCGGCCGCCTCCTTCGCCGCGGCGATAATCTCCCTGACGAGGCTGGGGTTTTTGATAAGCGCCGCGCCGGCG
>JAMCQZ010000001.1 GCA_023380305.1 Patescibacteria group bacterium | reverse complement strand
GTTGCCGAATTCGAGTCCAGACCCGATTTTTCAGCCATATAAACCAACCCGTCGGCCGGCACCATCTCCGTCCAGAAAACGTCCGGCCGGCCGTACATTAAAAGCATCCGCCGGAAAGCCTCGTCGGAAACGCCGTACATCGGCGCCGAGCAGAAAAAGGGTTTTTTAAGGGTTTGCCAAAAATTTTGAGGCTTGTTCATAATATTAAACTTGACTTATTGGCCGGAAGGTTGCAAGATTGGTCGTTTTCGATTTTTAAATTGAAACGGAGGTCTTTTTGTGCTGAACTTGTTCTGCATCGGAATCGATCCCAATCCCCGGAAGAAAGGGAGGGCTGTCATGGACCTGGGCCGGAAAGGTCCGGCCAGAAACCCGTCCTATCCGAAAAACGCGCGAATCCAACAGCACCGCCTACCGGCGCCGCGCAATCGCCGCCGGTAAAACCCGAAGCCCCGCCAAACGGGGCTTTTCCATAACTACATCTTTTCCAGGGTCTCTATCCCCAGAAGCCTCAACCCTTGTTTCAATACCGCGCTTCCGGCCGCGGCCAAAGCCAAACGGCTTTCGGCCAAACCCTTCTTCGCGGAAATCACCGGCGAGGTCTCGTAAAAAGCGTTCAAATCGTTCGCCAATTTAAAAAGGTAATCCGCCAGATAATTGGGCATCAAATTGCTGGCCGCTTCAGCGACGATATCGGGAAAATAAATGAGCTGCCTGACGACTTTTTTCTCGGCCTCGGATTTGAGGAGGGAAAGGTCCAGCTTTTTTTTCATTCGTTCGGCTTTCCGCAAGATGCTCCGCAAACGGCTGTAGGTATACAAGATATAGGGGGCGGAATTGCCTTTGAGATTCAAGGCCCTTCCCCAATCGAAAATGATGTCGCTCTGACGGTCGTGGGACAGGTCGAAATATTTGACCGCGGCGACGCCGACTTTCTCGGCCGACCGCTTCTCGATCTTTTCCGCCTCCTCTTTGGCCCGGTCAAGTAATTCCTCGAGTTTGATGAATTCCCCGCGACGCGTGGACATTTTCTGGCCGCTCTCGCCGAGAAGCATGCCGAATTTCACGTGCCGCAGCTCGGTCTCGGAAGCAATTTTCAAGAGCTCGGCCGCTTTGAATATCTGACTGAAATGAAGGGCCTGTTCGTTCGCCACCACGTAGAGAATTTTTACCGGCCGCCAGCGCTTGACGCGATAGATGATGGTCGCGAGGTCGGTCGTCGAATAGAGATGCGAGCCATCGGATTTCTCGATGACGATATCTGGCATTTTTTCGTCATGGAAAGCGATTTTCACGGCGCCGTCTTCCTTTTCGGCCACGCCCTTTTTCAAGGCGTCGGCCACGATTCTTGAAAGCATCTTCTCATAGAAGCTCTCGCCGAGCGTCGCGTTGAATCTCACGCCGAGACGCCTATAAGTCTTGTTGAACTCCCTCAAGCTCACTTTTACGAACTCCCTCCAGAGCCGCCTGTTCTCGCGGTCCCCTTTTTGGAGCTTGTTTGTCTCGGCTCTCGCCTCGGCCATCAGGTCGGGGTTCGCTTCCGCTTCCTTGTGAAATCGCACGTAAAGGTTCACCAAGTAACCAATCGGATCCTTTCGAAAATCGCGGCGGTTGCCCCAATTCTTGAAAGCGTAAAGCAGGCTCCCGAACTGGGTGCCCCAGTCTCCGATGTGGTTGTCGCCGATCACCCGATATCCCCGGAACCGCAGGATATTGACGATCGCCTGGCCGATGATCGTGCTCCGCAGATGGCCGACGTTCATCGGCTTCGCGATATTCGGGGCCGAATAATCGACAACGATTGTCTCTGGACGCCCCGGCATCCTTGGCCGACCGTAATCCTGTTTTTGTTTCAGGATCAGATTGATCTCGTCTTCGAGCGCCTTATCCGAAAGCGTGAAATTCAGAAACCCTCCGGCGATGTCCACCCGCTCGAAAAAGCCCTTGGGCGCCAGGTGGGCCACCCTATCCCTGATGTCTTTGGCCGCCTCGACCGGAGGCGTTTCCCTCATCTTGGCGAACTCGAAAGGAAGATTCGTCGAATAATGGCCGAAGGCCGGGTTTTCGGGGATGGTCACCTTGACCTCCTCTTCCTTGGCCGCCTCGGACAATAAATTAGCGATTTTTTCAAGCATTATTTATGATTATAACGTAATGGCTGTTTATGTTACCAATCGGCGGGCGGAATTCGACTACGACATCCTCGAGAAATTCGAGGCTGGTTTGGCGCTCCTCGGATTCGAGGTCAAAGCCCTCCGCGCCGGCAAGGCGAGCATTACCGGCGCCTACGCCACCATCAAGAACGGCCGAGCTTTTCTTCTCGGCGCCGAGATCAGTCCTTATCAACCCCAGAATACCCCTTCGGGCTATGATCCGGGCCGCACCCGGCACCTGCTCCTGACCCGCGAAGAAATCAAGGAATTGACTGGAAAAACGCGCGAAAAAGGCTTGACGCTCGTGCCTATAAAAATATATAGTAAGGGCCGCACTGTGAAGCTCGAAATCGGTTTGGCTCGAAAGAAAAAGAAGTTCGACAAACGCGAGACCATCAAGCGCAGAGAGACCTCGAGAGAGATCGAACGCAGTTTAAAAAAGTGAGTCTTTACGGCGAAAGCCGGCCAGATTCTCATATGGGGATGCCAGGCCTTGACGGGCTGATGAATGGAAAACGGCAAGCAAAGCTTGGAAGAAGCTTTCAAATCCTCTTCCAAATTGATAAGTGCCAACTTATTCAGACAACCGGCTTTAGCCTACGCTTAAGTCGGCATCTCGCCGCTGATTCCCAATAGGCGAATCGCGAGGTGTTATATATTGGGACGCGCCGCGCAAACTGCTTATATGCGCGGCAAAGGCAATAAGCAAAAGAGTCTGCCTTTTTCGCCGGACTTATAGGGCGGGCTCTCTAATCTAATCCGGCTAAGCTTGTAGAAGTTTTTCACGATTCTCTCCGGACGCGAGTTCAATTCTCGCCATCTCCACCTATATAAAAGAGCCCCTCTATGGGGCTTTTTGGTATGCGATGAGGATGGTAGATATTGAACCAAAAGAAGGGCCGGAGGAAAACACTTTCCTCCGTGGAGGAAGTACTGAAACCGAAAGGTGTCAGAGAGGAGCGGACGCGAAATCCCGAGTTTATCGAGGGATGGAAACGGTAGCGACAACGTTAAACTCTCGCCATCTCCACCCCGTAAAATAAATAAAAAAACTCGTTAATTAACGGGTTGTTTTTATTTACCACGGGGTTTGCCTCGTGGCATCGTTTTATAACTAAGCAGCTTTCTCATTATTTTAGCCGAGTGGAGCAAACGACGTGAAATTCTCGCTTCAAAACTATAATTTATCTTTTCTGAAAAGTTGGAATATATGAGCCTTCATAAACTCTTATAATCTCGATAGGCTTTTTATCCCAAATTCTTGCGAGAAGAACATCTACTATTATTGCCGCGACCATTACCAAGAGGATCTTTAATACCAAATCCATTGTGTTCTTCTGATCTTGAAGCTCTTTAAAAGCCTTTAATAAATCCTTATCATGTTGCGTGATTCGCTCGCCATGTTCTGTTAATCTGCTACTCATCGATGATATAGAACCAACACTCCCTGATTTAAGAGGCGCCTTATCTCCTCCTGGAGAATTAGAAAAAGTAGTCGGTTGCGCTTTAACCATAGTGTTGCGCTCTATATCACTTAATGATTAATCGTGATAGAAGCATCTTGATCTTGCAAGGACATTTCGGCGCCATTAATAAAAAGTCGGAGCGAATATATACCTATTTTTTCCATGGTTATATCATTAAATCTGCCGATAAGATTGATTTTATCCGTCGGTGATCCAACAAGACGCACTGAAGATAAAACATCTCCAGTTGGTTTATACACGTTTATTATTGCCTCTTGAACATCTCTAGCGTCAGCTAACCCCGCTGCTACGACAAAGCTTACTGTCACAGGTAGCTTTTCTGTAACGGTCAATTGGTCAAAAAGATTAATAAAACTTAATCTGCCGTCTTTGCCTTCAATAACATCACTTGCGATTAGAAAATATCTTAATTTCGCCATAATAATAAGATTATAGCACGATTCTCCTTATCTTCCCGCTTTATAGAGCCCTTTGATTTCGTCGACAGACAGGGCCCGGTTGTAAAAACGCGCGTCGTCTATTGAGCCCTGGAAAAAATACGACGTCCCCTTATAGCTTCCCGCCAAACAATTGTTGACGTTCGTCATGTCCCCAGAGGCAGTCGAGGTGGCCTGGAAAACTCCGTCTTTATAAGAACGGATTATGTTCCCGTCTTTGACAGCCGCGATCATCGTCCAACCGAAAACCCTGTTTGTGTTGAAACGAGCTCCCCACCGGCTGGTGCCGTTCTGAACTTCGAAGATCAAATCCGCGGGCGTGTTCGCGGTGCTGATGTGCCAACCCGCGTATCCGGTGGAAAACCAAGCGTTATTCTTTCCGATAATTTGGTAGGCGATGTCTCGCGTGCTTTCAATCCACATGATCGCAGTGGCGGACGTCCCCATATTAAGATCGGCGGCCGACCCCAGACTCACCCAATCATCCACCCCATCAAACTGCACGGCATTCCCCACTTTTCCAGTAACAAAAGACATTCCGGTAGAGTTCGGGTTGGAGGCGGTTCCGTTGTT